>JACDES010000083.1 GCA_013816265.1 Parachlamydiaceae bacterium
TTTTTTAGCACCTCACTTAACACATAACCAAAAGGCACATGGTTTCTTAACCGAATGCCATTGAGCGGAGGCCTGGGTGTAAATAAAATAATAATCGAGTCCTGAAAGGACGGCATAAATCATGTACGTATCAATGTGCCGTCCCTACAGGACTCAATGTATTATTTGTAAAGTCCCAGGCCTCCGCTTCGCTGCGACCTGGGCTATTTCATGCCGGCCCTTCAGGCCTAACACAAGTAACTTTTCTTTAGGAGTATGTGGGTAAAAGAGTGGGAAAGGAAAAAGGTTTTCGCCTATTTTTTTTCTTATTTTGACAACATTAGTCTTTAAACAGACGCTCTAGCGAGCTAAGAAAGAATCGTTTAATATCAAACTATAGCTTAACATTGTGTATGAACATTCACAATGTTTTGATGCAACTGCACCACCTTCAAAGAAATCAGTCCACCATTACCATAATAGTGTAACAAATGTGATAACGCTTCTTTTTGATTATTTCCGGAAGCGACTCCTAATCCCTCATTTGGATCAAACAATGAAATTACATCCTCAACTTTAACACATGCAATTGTGTGATTATGAAACTGAAATAAGTAACTTCCTGAACTCAATTGTTGTAATTGACCTGTCACATCTTCAACATCACCTTGAAATCTCATGGATTTATTTGATTCCAATTTAAGACAATTTGCAACAGCTAGAAGAATTGCATCATTCAATGCATCATATTTTTGATGGATAGCATTCTCATTTAAGTCCCATCGTGCATTTAACTCAAGAATAAGTGCATAAATGTCAGAGGTAATATCCAAACCAATTTTCTCAAAGCTAGAAAAAACAAATTCTCTTAAAGATACGGAAGGACTTGGATTTTGTATGAAGTCTTCTATCATATAAACTAAATGCTTTTTAACTCCATATTGTAGAGGTATTTTTTCACCTTCTAACAATTGACTGAATAATTCAATTTCTTCTGTTTTACATTTTCCATAAACACCTATCAATGAATCATACATGGCTTGTATTTTAATACTAAGCAAATCCCAATCTTTTTGTAGATTATTTATAGAAGATAAAAGTTTAGTTGAAATTTGTCCTTTATTAAAGCTTAGATAATGAGCGAGAAATACCAATGACATGCCAAGACAAAGGCCACTTGCAGGACGATAGGTGATATCATTTACAATGCGTAGCCCTTGCTTTCGTCCAATATTATAAAAATTACGCTTTGGAATTGGCTTTCTGATCGTTGAAAGACAGATTTTAAATCCACTAAATGTTGAAATATTCAACCATCTTAATCGTAGATTTTTCATATGAATCGCTGATGGTAAAAATGGCAGATGTTTTAAAGTTACAGAAGCTAAAACAAATGCATATTGTAGACTCATCGTTATTTGTCGAATGGTAACAAGAGCTACTTCATATAGAATGTATAATTTTGATGTATTTTTTGAAAATAAACTAGGTTCTTTAATGCTACAAGGCTGATGTACAGCTAAAGAAACTTGCGGGCTCGAAGAAAGAATCATCATTAGGATCAAAAAATCTCCAAATTCATAATTTTCTTGCCTTCGAGCGCAATTATCATATTAAACTTTACCTTAAACAGACTTCTTTTTGAAAACTAAATAACATAATAAAGAAGCAATTGTTGAAAGCGAACAACTTGGATCGCAACCTTGTCTTTCTTTTACTAAAGACTTGCGTTTTTGAATAAAAGCAGCGAGTTGCTTACATTCATCCTCTGTAAAAGGTCCTTGAGCAGCTTTATGCATAAGTCGGATTTCAGGATTGATAAATGCGATACTACGTAAAACCAGTGTAGCTGGTAATGCAGGTAGACTTAAAAAGAGACTAATAACGCATCGGATAATTTTTAATACTATACCATTTTTTGATAGGCGTGGGGAAATAATAAATTCATTATTTGACTCTATAATCTTGTATCGACTGCATTTACCAAATAAATCTTCTCCTAACCATCGAATTGGGGTACTACAAATATCTGCAGCTGCATCAAATTGACTTAGTAAACTTGTATCTCTTGTTACATGTGAATAATATTGAACACTACTTAATAAATTCATAAGGACCCCTAAAAAGATTTTTAATAAAATACATAAATTAATTTTAAAATTTTGTTAAGAAAAGTCGACAACGCACAATTTATCTAAAGAAGAAAGATTCATTATGCAGCAGGACTTAACACTTTCAACTCTACCAATAGCTTTCTGCCTTCATCCAATACTTGTCTTCTAGATAAATTGCGGATTGCATCTCGCACACTATGGATGATATCAATCAATTTGATGTATTTATCTAATTTCTCGATCACTTGTGCGCTATTCTCCTTGAAATTCTTTGGCAAGATAGCGACACGTTGGAAGCAAAAAGCTAAATAAAACTTATTTCGATGTGGTCCATCAGAGTGCCTATTTAAGGTCCCCTCTAAATGTCCATAATTTAATCTTGCCCAAAATGGTGCTAGGATACCACTTAATGAACATCCAGTTAATGCAACACCATAAAATAAAGCTCTAATGCTATCAGAAGCAACATCAATAATAGACTCTTGAGGACCATTAGATGGTTCAGCATTATCTAAATATCGATACACTTCTGATAGGCACATGAAAATAGCTTTCGATAGCCAATAGATACTTCTTACGATAGACATTATGGGTGTTATTACTGTCAAAACAACACATTTAAGTCGTACGAGAGAACTTGGATCCAAATTGAAAATTTCACCTGATGGAAGATAACACGGAAATGTGTATTCTTTATCATTATACTTGATAAAGAGCTCTCCCCATTGTGAATGTTCGTGGCTTCGAAGCGTAACTGTCATTATTTTCTCTTACCTAATGTTTTTTACTATTTGATTGCTATACAAAACAATAGATAACAAATACTGCTCAGTATTGAACAAGAAACAGGCTCACAACCTTGCTTTTCTAATTTTTGACGATTTTTTATCAGTTTAGAAAGCTCTTTAGATTCATCTTCCGATAATGCAACACTAGAAATTTTATGCTTTAGGCGGATTTCTGGATTAATATATGCAACACCGCGTATCGCAGCTGTTAGAATGACGCTAGGAAGGGATAATAATAGACTGAGAGGAAATCTTATAATTCTTTGAAAGATTCCTGCTGCTTTTACATCTTCTTCTTTGACGTTAAAGCCAGATACTATGAGTTTCTTTGAAACAGTATATGTTTTAATTCCGCCAAATAAATCTGTTGCTAGCCAACGCATAGGTGCGCTCGTCACATCTGCAGCTGCATCACATTTACTAAAAAAACTATTATCCACTAATTCTGGACTATAGCGAACTGTATTAAAAAAACTCATATTTACTCCTTAAAAAAGTTATTTTGTTTAATTGCCTCTATTTTTTGTCTTTCTTAATACAATATAATATCAAACAATAATAATCAAATTAATTTATTCTAACAATCAATTAAGAAAAAAACATCCGTCGAATCAAAATTAAACTAATAAAGAGGTAAGTCAAGTAATATTTGCCATTAAAAACAAATTAGCACTACAGTTGAGTATACCACGCACGGATTAGGATTGAAAATTTTTATTATTGGGGAAAATTTCATGGATGTTAAGTTTTTTGAATTTGATAAACTTCCTTTCGAGAAGGTGACAGATAAAGTTTACCGACACTATGTGTGGGGTGAAAAAATTATGCTTGTGTATTTTAAACTTGAAAAAGGGGCAATTGTTCCAGAACATCACCATCCAAATGAGCAAGTTACATATATCCTGAAAGGCTCTGTAGAAGTCACAACACAAGGAAAAAAATATGTTGTAAAACAGGGAGAAGTGTTAATTTTACCAGCCAATGTTCCCCATCGTTTTGAAGCCTTAGAAGACTGCATTGACCTTGATGTATTCAGTCCACCCCGCCAAGACTGGCTCGATGGCACAGATTCTTATTTAAAAAAATAATTATTATTGAATACAATAGTGGTCTTCGACGAAATAAACATTGAAATTATCTGACAGGATTATTTTAGAATAGAATTTTTTCACATACTCAAACAGTTTCAACACAAAAATACGAAGATGCAAAGAATGGCGCGTTTTCTTTGTGTCTTCGTGTCTTTGTGTCTTTGTGTTGAATTTTTCTAAATTCATAGGAGCTAATTAATATTAATTACCTAAATTAATTGTAAAAAGATCTCTCACAGAGCTCTTAAACTTCTTTTCTCCATGATTTTCCTGAATAAAAACCTTTTCTAACATTTTTGTGCCCTTCTGATTATTCACATGAGCTGAAGCTCTTATCTGTGTTAACGGCAAATAAACCCAATCAATTTCACTATTTTTATTACGGTGAATTTCGGTATCTGCAATTTTATCTTCCGCATTTAAAACCAGCTGAATTCTTTGTTCAGGGGTCACATCGGAAGGAACTTTTAAGGATTTGTCTTTTAAGAATTTCAAATAACCTACACTTGCCCTAAGAACTTCCGTACCAATATTCCTCTTCCCGGCAGTACCAATCCCCTTATTTTTATTTTTGAAGTCGGAATTCCAATAGGCAGGATCAATCACAATTGCGATTTCAGACCAACCTTTTTCAAAGTTGTTTTCATAGTCACCATGCCCTGAAATTACATGTCCAATCACTTTATTAACTTTAGAATCTACGACAGCTAAAGCTGAAAAAGAATGTAGTTTCCATCTCTCAAGCCAATTATTAAATCGATCTGTTATATCTCTCACCCCACCGGCATAATACTCCATCGCTGTTGCATCTAAAAATAATTTTTTATAAACTGGTAAATCTTCAGCTTTGATAGGTCTTAAAACCAGTCTGAGTGTATGTATTTCGGGCTTTCCATCTTTCCAGATGATATTAATAAATCTTTTAATTACTTCATCATAACCCTGTTTGTGTGATGCTGAAAATTTTAAAAAAACAGCTCCAACAGTACCTGAAATTAGAGTTAATGGAAGCAGTAAAATATCAATAGAAATAATAATAATCTTTTTTAATGTGGAAGATGTTGGAATCTCATCAATAGTATCCGCAACTCGGAATGAACGTCCGCAAAGAATCGAAAGAGGTTTAATCAAAATCTGCCCTACGTTGTGGCAAAAATCGGGTTCTTTAACTTCAATATTGGTTAAAAGTCTATACATAAAAATCTCCGTAAAAGTATTTTTAACGCAGTTTATACTGATTTTATTAAATTCTTGCAACCTATACCACGCCTCAGTCTAAATAAATGTGCGGTCAAATTTAAACATAATTTTATTAATAATATAATTTTGACAATTTGTTCTCAAAGTAATAGTATCTCAGTTTGTTAAGACATTCTAATGCTTAAGGTTATTAGAAAATTGGAGATTCATGTTTCTTTATAAAAATGCACTTGATCAACTTCCTTCTGAAAATAAAATTTGGGATCTTACGACTCGCTTATTTCCAATCTGCCGCAGCATTACAGGAAATGGTGTTCGCCAAACACTCACTCTTTTGAAAGAACAAATACCTATTCAAATTCACGAAGTACCATCAGGAACAAAAGTTTTTGATTGGACGATCCCACCAGAATGGAATATCGATGATGCTTATATCAAAGATCCTGAGGGAAATCGGATTGTGGATTATAGAAAAAACAATTTGCATGTCTTAAATTACAGCATCTCTTTTGAAGGTAAACTCTCTTTAAAAGAACTTGACTCACATCTTCATTCCATACCGGAACAACCTGATGCTATCCCCTATGTCACATCATATTATCAGCCTCAATGGGGTTTTTGCTTATCACAAAATCAAAGAGATCAGCTTCGTGATGATGTCCAGTATGATGTAAAAATTAATTCTTCACTTAAAGAAGGCTCACTTACCTACGCAGATTTTATTATTCCAGGATCTTCTAAAGATGAAATTCTAATTTCTACATATATTTGCCATCCATCGATGGCTAATAATGAAATTTCAGGCCCTGTGGTCGCCACATTCTTAGCAAAAATTTTAAAATCATATAAAGACCTATATTATACATATCGTTTTGTATTTATTCCTGAAACAATTGGATCGATTACCTATTTAAGTTTACACAAAGATGAACTGAAAAAAAATGTCGTCGCTGGTTACGTCATCACATGTGTGGGAGATCCCAATCCTTTCTCATACTTGCAAAGTCGTGCAGAAAATACTTTAACCGACCGTATTACGATGCATATCCTAAAAAATACTGAAGAACAATTTCATCTCTATTCTTTTTTGGATCGTGGAAGTGACGAAAGACAATATTGTTCTCCAGGTATTGATCTTCCAATTGGTTCTTTAATGCGCTCCAAATATGGATCATATCCCGAATACCATACATCTCTTGATAATTTAAATTATATTACCGCTGAGGCTTTAGAAGGATCTCTCAAAAAGTATCTTCAATGCATAGAAGCTCTGGAACACAATCACGTTTATCAAAATATGTACTTTTGCGAGCCTCAATTAGGACGTAGGGGTTTATATTCAAATCTATCGAAGAAAAATTCTGCTGACGATGTTAGATTAATGATGAACCTTCTCGCTTATTGCGATGGGGAAAAAGATCTCCTTGCAATTGCTGAAAAGCTAAATTGTTCTATTTTCGAACTTATCCCATTAGTTACGTTATTGTACAGCCACGATTTAATCAAAAAAATAAATAAAAAGTAGTATCAAATGAATAAGCTGATAAATCTGACGATAGATTGTATAGAAATAGTCGCTAAGCAGAATCATCGTAAAGAAATTGCTCTAAAACAAGATACAGATATTTTAAATGAAACAAATCTTGATTCTTTGGATTTAGCTCAAGTGGTTATTATGCTCGAAGAAAAAACTGGAAAAGATCCTTTTGCAAAAGGATTCATCAATTTCCGCACGATACAAGATTTGGCAGCTCTATATGAATAAGGATAAAATCAAACCTTTATTTATTTATGGGGATACGAGCGTCGATCAAGAACAATTTGAAGACAATGTATCGTTATGCAAAAAATTAATCGCCAATCATACTCATATATTAATTAAAACTGACAACCCATTGTTATTTAATACCGCCCTCATTGCAAGTTATCAAGAAGGAAAGCATTTATATATTTGTCCTTCCTATTATACGCAAAATGAACTTGAGACCATATTCAATCAATTACCTATCGAACTTTTTTTAACAAGTGATGGTGATGCCTTTAAATCCATCGTTCTAAATCCCAATGTCAAGTCAGCCCCTACTTCATCAAGTGCAGTCTATATCTTTACCTCGGGGACAACAGGCTCTCCCAAAGTTACCCAGCAGCAATGGGATCGTATTCAGCATTCATCTCTTAATTCAAAAAAATTAGCTCATATGACTTGGCTAATGACCTATTCTTTCCACACCTATGCCGGAATCCAAGTGTTTTTTTCATGTTATAATAACGGGGGCACTCTTCTCTATTACAAGAATAACTCTCAAACTATAGTAGAGTTTATTTCAGAACATAAAGTGGAAGTGATTAGCGCAACGCCGACTTATTGGAAGATGTTGATCAACCGCTGGTCCCACACGACTCCTCCGATTGAGCTTGAACAAGCAACCATTGGTGGTGAAATTGTTAATCAAGATGTAATTGATTTGATTCAACAATTTTTCAATCCCAAACGCCTGACACATATTTATGCTTCTACAGAGGCAGGAACATCTATTGTTGTTTCAGATCGATTAGCGGGATTTCCTATTGAGTATTTAACTAAATCCAAAGATATACAATTAAGGGTTCATGATAACAAGTTGGAAATTAAGTCTCCATACGCTATGACTAGTTATCTAAATGCCCCGAATCCACAAAACATCGAGGGATGGATACAAACAGGTGATTTGGTTGAAATACATGGAAATAGAATTTATTTTGTTGGGAGAGAAGATGAGAGAATCAATGTTGGTGGCTTGAAGGTCAATCCCATCGAGGTTGAAAAAGCTCTTTGCCAAATCGAAGGAATACTTGACTGTTGCATTTATGCAAAGCCCAATCCCATCACTGGAAATATTGTAGCAGCCGATGTTATTTTAAAAAAGGGTTATCAATTGGATACAAATTCTATCATAAATCAACTTAAACCTCTTCTTGCCGATTTTAAAATCCCACGTAGTATTAAACAAGTACACAAAATTGAGGTTTCTCCGAATGGAAAAAAAATACGACACCAATAATCGACATATCATCATTTCAGGTGGATCCAAAGGGCTGGGTTTAGCGATTTGTCAAGACTTACTAAATTTGGGATATCATGTTTCATCTTTCAGTCGAGCGAAGACTGAGGAAATCGACCATCTATTGGCACAATATCCCAATACTTTTTATTACGACACACTAGATATCTGTAACCATGAAGCTCTCGATAAATTTATTCAAAAAGCTGTTGTAAAGCATCCAAATTTATTTGGTTTAATTAATAATGCTGCAGTGGTACAAGAAGGTGTATTAGCAACTCTACCCGAAATTGAAATTGATAAAATGGTTTCCGTTAACTTGACAAGCGCTTTAAATCTTTCTCGTCTATTTTTACGTAAGATATTAAATTCTACATCCGGTCGGATTATTAATATTAGTTCCATAGTAGGAAGTCGCGGCTATAGCGGCCTTTCAGTTTATTCCGCTACAAAGGCCGCGCTTGACGGCATGACCCGTAGTTTAGCACGTGAACTTGGCAGTCGAAATATTACAATCAATTCCATTGCCCCTGGATATATGGAAACAGATTTATCTGCTACATTATCAGAAGAGCAACTCAAGAAAATTGTAAATCGTACGCCTTTGGGAAGGCTGGCAATGATTGGAGATATACTACCCTCTGTTCGTTTTCTTTTATCGAACGACTCTTCATTTATTACAGGACAGACAATCCTCATCGATGGCGGAATATCAATCTAATATGCCTTACTATCTTACGAAAAATAAGTTAATCGAGGATCTAAAGGCAGCCTGCTTTGATATTTCACAGGCACCTATAATGTTACACTCGGATTTATTTAAAATAGGTCTCACAGCAACCCCTTCAGAGCGCCTACAAATATGTGCAGATTACCAAGAGGCCTTAGATGATGCTCTTCACAGCGCGCCTCTGCTGATACCTACATTCAATTATGATTTCTGTAAAAACGGTAAATATGATCGGATTAATTCTCCCTCTCAAGTTGGAACTTTAAGTGACTATTTCCGTCTTCACTTCTCAGAAAATCGAACTTATACCCCCATATTTAATTTTGTCATTCACAATAAAACTGAGTTCTTATCATTGGCCTCTTCTACTCAGGTCTTTGGCCAAGATTCTTTATTTGCTGAATTACATAAACAGAATGGTTATGTCTTTTTTTTAGGAGCTGATTTTTCATCCAATACCTTTCTGCATTACATAGAAGAATGCAATAATATCGGATATCGATATTTGAAATCTTTTTCGGGCGAAATAATAGATCAATCTAAATCAATCCCAATCACTGTTTCTTATCGAGTAAGACCATGGCTGTCAACCTTTGTTGTATACGATTGGACACGATTAATCCTTGAAGCGACCCAACAAAAAATTCTCAAACAAATTGTTGTGGGGCATGGAAAACTCCTTTATTACAAAGCTGCGGAGCTGTTTGAATTCTGGTCTGAAAAAATGAAACATAATGAGTTATACCTACTCACACCCCAATGTCAAATTCAAGTTCGTAAAATCTATGAAAGCAATGGATATCCCTTGACATTAGAGATGTTCGAGTAATAACCTGAGTTTTGTTTCTGTACAGATGAAACTAATCATTAAGTAAAAAGAGGTAATTGTGAACAATTTTAGCATTTCTGGTAACATTGTAGATGTCGTGAACAGAAAAATCTTTTCAGGTAAAATCGATGTAGCCAACGGGATCATCAAATCTGTCACTCCGATGTCCGATATCTCCTCAAAACAATTCATCATGCCTGGATTTATTGATTCTCACATTCATGTTGAGAGCTCTATGCTTATTCCATCTGAATTTGCTCGCCTTGCAGTCACTCATGGTACTGTTGCAACAATTTCAGATCCGCATGAAATTGGAAATGTCTTAGGGATTGAAGGTGTTCGTTATATGATCAATAACGGCAAACAAGTCCCCTTTCATTTTTATTTCGGGGCTCCTTCTTGCGTTCCCGCAACATCTTTTGAAACTGCAGGTGCTACCATTACTGCAGAAGAAATTCGCACTCTTTTCGTCAAAGACAAACTAAAATATCTTAGTGAAATGATGAACTACCCAGGGGTTTTACATCGTGATGCTCTAGTGATGGATAAAATTCGGATAGCTAAAGAACTCGGCTTACCTGTTGATGGACATGCTCCTGGCCTAAAAGGTGCCGATGCACAAAAGTATATTTCTGCAGGCATTACCACTGATCATGAATGTTATACTCTTGAAGAAGCTTTAGACAAACTAAAATATGGGATGAAAATTAGCATTCGAGAAGGTTCCGCGGCAAAAAATTACGAAGCTCTACACACCATCATAAAAACACATCCTGACAAAGTCATGTTCTGCAGCGATGACAAACACCCCCACGAACTTGTTAAAGGACATATCAATGAATTAGTCAAACGCTCTATTGTTGATCATGGATATGATACGATGGATGTACTTCGATGTGCCTGTTATAATCCAATCGAACATTACAAGCTTGATGTGGGTTTTCTTCAAGTAGGTCAATCCGCAGATTTTATTGTTGTTGACAATTTACGAGAATTCAATGTTGATCAAGTGTATATCAAAGGGCAATTGGTCGCTGAAAAAGGGAAATCTCTAATACCCTCTACCAAAAGTAGTATTGTAAATAAATTTGATACATTGCCTAAGAAAGAATCAGATTTTGCAATAAAAGCAGAAGGTAATACTATACAAGTTATCAAAGCGTTAGATGGTGAATTAATAACAGAAAAGTTGAATGTCAAAGCAAAAATTGTTGATCAACAGTACGTCTCTGATCCTGATCGTGATATTTTAAAACTTGCGGTAATTAATCGATACTCGAATGCCCCTATTGCTGTGGGATTCATTAATGGCTTTGGTTTAAAAAAAGGAGCACTCGCATCATGCATTGCTCATGATTCTCATAATATTATTGCGGTAGGTGTTACCGACCGTGATATATGCAAAGCTGTTAATGCTATTATTGAAAATAAGGGTGGTATTTCAGTTGTATCTGAGGCACATGTGGATGTTTTGCAATTACCAATAGCTGGGATTATGAGTCATGATGATGGGTATAAAGTTGCAGAAAGATATTCAGCTATTGATGAGAAAGTTAAAAAATTGGGAACACATTTGCAAGCACCATTCATGACGCTTTCATTTATGGCATTGTTAGTAATACCCTCTTTAAAATTGAGCGACAAAGGTCTTTTCGACGGAACAACTTTTAGCTTTACAAAACTGACATCAGATTAAGATAAAAATAGATTTTGAGTGCTACACTTGGGTCGGTCAACCCCTTTGGAGTGCGTGTCGCTTGCGACCGCTTTTAGATTGCACGCAATGGTAAACAGAAAATTATTATGGTAAGCGAAAAAATCTCGCTTCGTATGCCTCAGAGTATTCTAAGTACTAATGCGTGCAATCTAAAAGCGGTCGCAAGGAAGCTAAGAAAAAATTGATTTAAATCTAGAATTCACTTCGTTAGCTCGGTAGAGCGTCTGTTCAAAGCCCGGAGTGACGTAAGGAACTCCGGGTAAATAGAAAATAAATAGAGCCCGTGTAGGGCGACTCAAATATGCGACGATATATTAACACTCTTAATAATCAGACTCACAAACCACTTGAAATACTTTTACGTAATAATCTCATATTTGAGTCGCTCTGCCGAGCTCTAATTCTTTTTTTATTTTTCCCGGAGTTCCTTACGTCACTCCGGGCTTTGAACAGACGCTCTACCGAGCTAACGAAGTGAATTCTAGATTTAATTCAATTTTTCTTAGCCTCAAGCGACACGCACTCCAAAGAGCACTTTAATTGATTGAACTTAGAGCACTTGTATCGAACATCTTGACTTCATCTTGAACATACAAATTCCTAATAGCAATAAAGCCGAGAAAATGATCAATGAACTCATTCCATTAATAAAGAAACTGCGAATACATGCAGATAATAAAATTGCACAGCTCGCTAATCCTAATAATGGGATCCAACGATTAATTGTAGTTGCAGGATTGTTTTTAATTGCAAATAGTAGTGCAAAAATACTAAACGTATAAGAAATAACACAACCCAAAGCCCCAATCTGTTGCAAAGGAATCAATACACCTTGACTCACAACTAAATAAACTAAACACAAAACCCCTTCCACAAGAACGCATGCAAAAGGGATCAAGTTTTTATTAAATTTTGTGAAAAGTTTTGAAAACCAGACATGATTATTTTGAGCAAGTATATGTAAATTCCATGAATTACTGAATATTATCCCATAAGCCGCCCCAAGAGTCGATGATGCTATAGCTAGATGTAATATCCCTTCAAATTTATTCGCAAATACTGTTCCGTCAAATAAGCGATGAACTAGGATAGGAATCGTATCACAATGACCGGCACATAACTTTAATTGCTGACCAAGAGAGCCATAAAATATTCCCTGATAAAGAGTCGCTATCAAGATGACGATCGCAAAAGAAATAATCACTGCTAATGGAGCATTTTTATGGGCATCTTTAATTTTACTACTCATCGAACACGCTGCTTCAAAACCGATGACAGCATAAATAACAAGTGGAAGACTTGAATGAAGACCATCCCATATCACATTTGAGTAAGTAAAGTTATCGGGTTGCAAAATAAAAATTCCAGTCAAAATTGCAAACATTATTGGAAATGTTTTAAATCCAATAAACATCTTTTGAATTGCGCTCCCAGCCTTTATATTTAAAAGATTTAGCGAGCTGAAAAAGCAAACGATAATAAAATCTAAAATAAAGGAATGGATATGCATGAGAACAGGAAAAATGTGTTGAATCAACGTAACCGATACATGAATCATGACCATACACGATGCCAATTTCGCAGTAAAATAACTCCATCCACTTAAAAATCCTATAAATGGATTTATTTCTTTTTGGCCAAAAGTATAAAATCCGCCAGAAGGATGTAATCTGAGAAGTTGAGCGATCGATAGTATGAGTGGTAGCATTAAAACTCCCACAATCATATACATGAATGCTCCAAGAGAACCTGCTGTTTTAGCAAGTGTTGGAGTATTAATAAAAATACCAGCGCCTAGCATAATATTAATATTAATTAATATTGCAGCAGGTAACGATAACTTGTATTCCCCTGTTTGAATTCCACTCATAAAAATCCTTATGATACTTATAATTAAATAGTTTAATCGATTTGGGATTTGATTGGAAGCCTCTCTCTTATAAAAAATAATTAAATATATTTTTTCTAATAATTATTATATATGTTGAAGAATCTTAGACACCAAGATAAAATTTTAAATTATTTCTTCATCAACCCAAAGGATGTTATATATGCAAAACAATGCAAAAACGCTTAAACAAGCACCTAAAAATTTTCTTTCTCCAAAACAACTTGCCACTCCAAATAATTTAGGAAAAAGTGCGAATGAAGCAATTGCTAAAGCGATCAACCCTATAATAGCAGATGCTTTTGCCTTATATATTAAAACGAAAAATTTCCACTGGCATCTTTCAGGACCCCATTTTCGTGACTATCACATAATGTTTGATGAACAAGCGGATCAAATTTTCGAGATGATTGACGTCCTTGCAGAACGAGTTCGTAAGCTTGGCGGCAACACAATCCATTCGATCGGTCAGATCAGTCAATTACAAAGTATCGAAGATGATAATGATGAATTTGTAGAAGCAAAGGAAATGGTCCGACGCTTACTTGAAGATAACAAAAAATGTGCAGCTCGTATGTATGCAGCTCACAAAGTATGCGATGATAATAATGATGTGTCAACAGCAAGTTTTCTAGAGATTTATATCGATGAAACTGAAAGACGTGCTTGGTTTCTTTTTGAAACTCAAGCGAGCTAATTATCTATATTAAAATTTATACCATGCAAGTAAACGGCATGGTATAAATTTTTATCAAAACTATACCACGCTCGGGTAGGATTGTTAATATTTTTGGGCGTGAAAGCTCCCGCGGTTGAGTGATCGTAAGTTAGTAATATGGGGTGACTTACGATCGCTCAACCCCGGGACTTTAACGTAGCAAAAATATTAACAATCCTACCCGAGCATGGTATATAGTAAAATAATTTTGCTAACCTCAAAACAAAACTTGCTACTATATAATAAAATTGATAACATTTTATTTAAAAACTAAAATATTATATTCTTTTAATACAAATAATACTTTAATTAGGAATGAATATGTCATTAATTTACACTTGTTATAGCCTATTTTTTATAAATGGACAAAATCGCATCATTTTAGATGCCGGCCTTGTTAATCCTAAAAAAGAAACAGGAAAACTAGGTATTCGATCGCATAATTTTCTCACGCAACTATTCTACAGAACAATCAATGTAAACCTTCGCAACAAAGATACACATAAGACACAGACTGTTTTTCTCAACAAAAATAGTACCATTCAATGGATTAATGCCCAAATTAATGATGAATCTAAAAAACTGGCACCTAATGTATCCAACAAAGACATCATCAATAAAATTAATGAAATGGCTAGCAATGGTATTAATTGGTCCAAAGATCATATTGACTTTCATAAGGGTTCTCCATCTAAAAAGCCTTTACGTGTTATTATAGATAGAATTATTGGTTTTGTTTATAGCATCCATTGGAAAATAGCCCTTTCCTCATTTAGTCTATTCAAGCTCCGATTTTGGATTCCAACAAGTGAGAAAACACGTTTTGCAGCAGCACAAGCACGTGCAAATTATACATTTCATAAAGCTTTGAGGGATGTGCCTGCCTATTCTAAATTTCTTGAAAAAGAAAATAAAAAAAATCCAAAGACCTTTGATCAAATTCCTATCATGGATAAAGATAATTACATTAAAAAATTTAGCATTCCTGACACAATGACGGGAGGTAAATTACCAAGTGCTGGTCAGATTGATACTTCAACTGGGACTAGTGGAAAGCCATCAATGTGGGTACGTGGAAAAGAAGAACGTTATTCTGTAAAAACACTCCTAAACTTTGCTGCAACAGTAGTCGTTAAAGATAAGCCTTTGTTCTTTATCAATGCCTTTGCGCTAGGTCCTTGGGCTACAGGAATTACAACAGCCGGTGCGCTTGTCGATCGAGCAATTACCTTTAATTCTGGTCCAGATGCAGACAAAATTCTCGATTTTCTCGAAACTTTCCCTTCTAGCGAATATCCCGATCATACATATGTTATTGCAGGTTATCCTCCATTTATGAAATTATTGGTGGATAAAGCGATTGAGCGAAAGATTGATTTAAATAAATATCCAATCAAAGCAATTGTGGGTGGCGAAGCTTGTTCCGATCTTCTTAGAAATTCTCTCTTAAGAAAAACATCAGACAAAGAAACGAAAGGTTTTGGTTTTGAAGAAGTTTTCTCTTCTTATGGCGCCTCAGATCTTGATATTAATATTGGATACGAATCCCCATTTGAGCTTGAATTACGTCAAGCTTGTCAACAAAACCCAAATATGGCTGCTGAACTATATGGTGTCAATGAACCTGTCCCAATGATATTCCATTATGATCCCATGAATTATTATATCGAAACGAATGAAAATCAAAACCTCATTTACACTTGTGTCAGGGATGATCGATGCTCGCCACGTATCCGTTACAACCTTAAGGACCGCGGTAAAATTTTACCAATGAGCGATGTACAAGCCATCATGAAAAAATATAACGTCAACATCATGGCACCAAATACCAATTTACCGATGTTATTTATTTGGGGTCGTGAAGGAACTGTAAATTATCGTGGAGCAAAAATTCCACAAGAGCACCTTCAAGAAGCTATTGAGAAGGTTCCTGCGCTAAAAGGATCTATAAATAATTATGCATTTAATACCTATATAGATGCTAAAAATAGTCCTGTAGTTGAGTTTTGGCTCGAACTAAAAAAAGATGTACCGGTTCCTGGCAATATTGATGAATTGAAAACGATGCTGATTGATCAATTGAAATTAATTAATCAGGATTTCCGTTTTCAGTTGGAAAAGGCACCTGCAGATGCAACACCCCAATTAAGAATATTTGCTAATGGTGAAGCTGGTTACATGTCTAATCAAGACCCTCACCGCAAAAGAAAATATGTCCTCGAAAATGGTAAGTAAACGATACGACGTGTAGTTTAAATTTGTTTTATCTGTATTACGCTTGATGTTGGTTAGAGAAAAGCCTAGCGACTCTTCGTTAGTTCGCAAAGCGTCTGTTCACAGCCTAATGCTGTCAAAATAAGAAAAAATATTAAATTGTTCCATTTTTCTTTACCGTTACTGTTTAAAGCACTATTACAACATATATTTTAATGAAGGTTCTCTTTGTTAGGCCTGAAGGGCCGGTATGAAATAGCACAGGTCGCAGCGAAGCAGAGGCCTGGTGCAAATAAAAAAATAATTGAGTCCTGAAAGGACATACGCATCAACCTAAATTATTTATAAAAAACACATTTTAGCATTGTTTAAAAGATATAAAACTATAAATAAATAGCCTACAAGTAACCTACAAATGAAATCCAAAAAA
>JACDES010000006.1 GCA_013816265.1 Parachlamydiaceae bacterium
TATATCATAAGTATCCAAGCGAGCGAATTGGTGTCACTATCTGAGGGAAGAGCCGTATGCGGTAATCCCGCACGTACGGATCCGTGCGGGGGATGATAAGTAACTATCATTCCTACCGCAACCTTTCATTTTTAGCTACAGCCTAAAAATGGACTGTTGCCTCTGCTCCAACGTATGGTGAAGGCTTTAATTTGTAGTGATGAGGATGGTGGTTTTCCTTGTTTGCTATACGTATATCGCCTCCAAGAGTTGTTCCAGCATGAATATTTGCACTCATTGAATGCTCTTCATATTTGACAGCAAATTCGGCTCCAACGTTTTGGTAACGCAATAAAGCTTTACCTTCGCTCTTTTTTGCTCGATGACGAGAATCAAAACTACGTCCTGCTAAAGCCAAAGACCAATTTTTTGTGAGCATGTATTCTATCGATACATTTACCGGAAACACTAAATTTAGTTTCCAATTTCGTGACATTTGCCAATCAGCTCCTAGAATAGGTATAACGCGATCCATCTTCATCCCGGTTTGAGCTATAATACCAATATGCAATCCAATGCTTCTGCAATAATCATAACGACCCCATAGCAAGAAGTCATACCAAGCATATTGATTGAAATCCCATTCATTTGCATCTACATTAACTGCGGCCTGAGCTTTCCAAAACCAACGATCAACGCGATGTGAGAATCCACCTAGTGTAAATGTTAGAGTGTGAAAGTGTTCTTGACTGAACCATGGATTGCTTTCCCATCGGAGGAGTGTTGTTGTATATCGGAGGGCAACGTTAGCCCCTTCTTGGTAAGCAGGACAATAATAAAAGACCATTCCGCCTTCGACATCTGCCTCAGCAAATTCGACAGAGTCATGTTTATAATACCCTTTTTCTATATCGGTTTTGCGAATAGAGTCTACTTTTGCAGAAATATAGAAAGGAGATTGACTTTGCCCTCCTTCAATATTAACTTGGCTTACATCCTCTATATCGACAGTTGGATTTTCGCCAGATGTATCGCTAGCTCCTTGAGAGAATAGCGGAAGTGTTAAACATGTTAGGGCGCAGATAGTTGTATATAAAAAACTCTTTTGAAATATATTTAGCGGATTCACTCTTTTTAATCTCCTTAATCGATCTCATTGTCAATATATAAAATTTATTTCAAAAAAGTATAGAAATAAATTTTTGTTTAATTTTTTACTTGGTTTTAACGAAAAATATGAATTTGGTCAATAGAAGAGTTTATATTTATACCGCGTGCTATCCAAATGCCAAGTTTTCGACAGGGCCTGTATAAATATTAATGAACCTATTTCATCATTAGCATAAATTCAAGATATTATTGGTATTAAAGAAAGATTAATAAAATTAGCTTGCTTTATACAAGTAGTTTCTTTAATATATAAGATTATGCATTTTGTCTCATACAATATTTAATATTTATAAAAAATTAGTTATACGAACCTTTAGGGAAAATATGTTGCAACCAATTCATACAGCTGGGCCTGTAAGTCTGCCCGATCTACCAAGTAAATGTGAAAAGAATCATAGACATGCGCCTATGAAACAATCTCAACGTGGACCTCAAACGAGATTTTCAAAGATTAAAATTGAAAGCGAAGTAAGTGCCAGTGGAAGTGTAAGTACGCATGGAAGCCAACCTGACTCAAATGTAAAAGTGATTCAAAAAAGAGAATCTTGGATATCGACTGCTATTTTTATAAATAGCTTTAGATTCCTTACAAATGGTGTAAGTAATATTATAAACGGTATAAGTAATATCGGACAATATTTTAAAGGGAAAGCAATAAATGTATATATAGGTACAACTACCTTAATCACACGAGTTGCGACAAGAATAATCACAACAAGATCCCTCAATCCCTACGACAGTAATTTCATCGAATTAATAAAAGATTTTGATGCATCGGCACCGAAAGTAAGACTAGGTTTGGCCGAATTATCGACATGTTTCCAATATCCTGATGATTATCTAGACAAGCTTGCGAAATTAGAACCTCTTCAATATCAAATTAGTGAAACAAAAAAGCAACTATATTGTTTTTTAAAACAAGCCGAAATATTCTATCATAATACACCCATACATAAAGATCTTATTCGTTTAAATGATGAGCATAATTATTTTGAAAACGAATTTAAAATGATCGTTACCAAAAACGAAGAAATTATTTTGGATACCTTTGATTCAGTTTATAAATCTCTTGCCGATGGATATCTAGAAGTTCCTATATTACGTGATGAATTATTCCAATACGCATGTATCATCAGAGCACATGTCATTCCTGTAACCTCTCGTTTTAATCCAAAACAGATAAAGTTTGTAGAAAGATATGAATTGTTACTAAAGGATCCTGTAGAAAAAAAACCATCTAATAAAGTTGAAAGGCCGCTTTCTTTAAGAAATATAGGAAACAGCTGTTACATGGATTCTGCCTTTGAGACTTTTATGTGTATTCCAGAAGTCCGCGCAAAATTACATAAGGAATTTGTTGAAGAGAATCCAAAAAATCCTAACTCACTCATACTCCAAAAAAGAAAAGATATTCAAAAATATCTGCTTCAATTGATTGATTCTCCGCAACAAAAAGAGTCTACCTACCTAAAACATATCGTAAAAGCAACTCAAAGAGGTCCTAACTCTCTTGAACTTTTGCGTAAAGCTATTTTTGATTCAGGGTTTAACAGAATGGAATTCACTCCAGCCCAACTAAACACACAATTAGATGCAGCTTCTGTGGTAGAGTTAATGATGGACTCAGTACTCAATGAAAAATTTATATTACAATCAGTAGCAGCAACGGATGAAATTCCTGGTCGTCTTTTTTACTACCCTCAGGAACCTGCCAACACTTTCCAAATAGAATTAGGTGAACCAGGAAAGGTATTTTCGCTGCAAAAACTTATCAATACTAGTTATGCAATGCGTGTGCTTAAAGATGATGGTCGTAACCTTATTCCAAAAAATGGAATTCAAAATGGTGAACCAGAAAATCCAGAAATTGCATTGGATAAAGCGATAAAACCTAAAGAAATCAGGCTTATATACAGATTGAAGACTCTTCCTAATTTGATGGCTGTTCATCTTAAACGGTTTCAATCTAGAAATGGGATGACTACCAAAAATAGTAATGATGTGACGCTACCTCGTAATGGCATCATTGATTTATCAACAATTTACAGCCCTAAAGACGAAACGGAAGATCCATTAACGCGTTATGAAGTGATGGGGTATACAATCCATCAAGGTGGATATGGCGGTGGTCATTACGTTTCTCATGTTAAAATTGGGGGAAAATTTTATTATTGTAATGATATGGGTGGTGAACCTTATAGAGAAATATCAGAGGAAGAGTTTTATACTCATAAACAGCCTTATACTATCATGCTCCGTCGTTTAGGTAAAAATGAGAAGGTCGTAAGACAAAAAGCTGCACCTGTCACAGTTGATGAAAAAAATAGTGATAAAAAAGAACAAAAAGCTCCACGATATAAGACATCAACAAGATCAGATACAAAAGATGATTCAACTGAAGAACATTTACTAGCTCAGATTAGAGCTTTTGAATCTAAAATGAAAAGCAGTCAAGAGTTAGATAGCAAAGATAATGCTTCTGACAGTAAGGATTCTGCGCCTTCAAATGACTCAAAATCGAATTCAGATTTTAAAATGCTAAGTTTGCTATAGAAATTGAAAAGGACCTAAAGGACCTAAAACGATTTCAAGGACAATACAATGAAATATTTCAATTGTCCTTGAAGTCCCTTAGGTCCCATTTTTTCTTACCCTTCTTGCCGTTGTGGCTTGTATGGATTGTAGCAAAAAGTGAAAGCGAAAGAGGACTTTCGCACTCCAAACGCTTTGCGTAGTTTTAAGAAATATTTATGCTACAGATTTTCAAAGCTACGCGTAGCGTTTGGAGTGCGAAAGTCCTCTTTCGCTTTGTTATGAAGCGCCATATTTGTCTACATGTCTAGATTAGACGCTTACATTGGAGTGCGAAAGTCCTCTTTCGCTTTCATTATCACTATAATCCAAGTTTGAAGCGGGTTGTGGTATAATACCAATAAAAGGATTATGTGTGATGGAGGATATAAACAAAAATAATGTTTTCATTCTTCATTCTTTTGTGCCGATTCCAACCATACGATCAAGTTCTTTTTTCTGCGAATTTGGATCGAGCCGTTCGACTTGAGTGAATGTTCGTCCTTCTTTTTCTTTTTTCGAAATCTGCAAATGCTGATGGGCTCTACTTGCTACCTGTGGAAAATGTGTCACGCAGATGACTTGATGCTTTTGTCCAATTTCTCTCAATTTATTTCCTACCACAGCCGCTGTTTCACCACCGATATTGGCGTCCACCTCATCAAAAATTAGGGTTGGTATCGCATCTTTTCCTGCTAAGAGTGTCTGAATAGCTAAAAGCACCCTTGAAACTTCACCGCCACTAGCTTCTTCTTTCAATGCAATTTGGTGCTCACCGGTATTGGGCTGTAAAAGGAACTCTATTCGATCATCACCTTCTGAAGTTCTTTTCTGTGGATTTACCTGCACAATAAATTGAGCCTTAGACATATTCAGAGATCTAAGTTGTGATGTAAGAGCTTTCTCTAGTTCGTGTGCACCAGCAGATCTTGCTTTTGTTAGCTCTTGAGCCAATCGATTTGTCGTAAGTTCGGTCTCTTTTAGTTGTTTTTGAAGGTCTTCGATCTGCGATTCTGCATTTTGCAATTTATCTAATCTTTCTCTCGTTTCGGCCATATATGCATTTATTTGATCAACGGTTTCCCCATACTTTCGTTTGAGCTTATTAATCAAAGTTAAACGATCATTAATCGTATTTAAACGTTCAGGATCATTCTGAACGGAGCTTTGGTATCTACGAATCGTATGCGCAACTTCCTGTATTTCGAGAACAGCATTCTGAAATGATTGTGATGTTTCTTTTATATTGGGATCTAACTGTGCAAGAGAATCAAGAATTAATTTTGTTCGATTTAAATTTGCTAGGATGGACTGACGTTCGCCTGAAATGTTCTGGTTTACCTCATAAGCCTTTTCAGCTAATTCTTTAGAATTTACCAAAAGAGAATATTGAGCAAAAAGATCTTCATCTTCACCCTCTTTAAGGCAGGCTTCATCCAATTCTTCTAATTCTCTTTGACAGATATCGATATCACGAAGTCTCTGTGATTCTTGCTGAATTAGGCTTTCTAGACCTTTTCGGATAGAATTTTCAAGCTCGAAACTTTTCTTAAATTTTTGTAAAAGTAAAGAAAGATCTCCATGCAAATCTAAAACATCTCTATGATAATCGACCGAAAATAATTGTTGGTTCGCATGTTGTCCTACAATACGTGTCAATAGGATTCCTAATTTACGTAAAAATGACAATTGCGCAAGTTGGTTGTTAATGAAGATACGGCTTTTCCCGGAAGCATTGAGTTCTCTTCTGATTATTAACTCTTGAGAGGGTTCATGATCAACCCCAGCTTCAATGAACAATGCATGAATAGCTGGATGGGCATCCACATCAAAAATTGCTTCCACAATTCCTTTATCGCATCCCTTACGAATCATTCCTGTATCGGATCGATCACCCACAGCTAGGCTTAAGCCTTTCATGATGGCAGATTTTCCGGCTCCCGTTTCGCCGGAAATAATATTCAATCCTTCTCCAAATGGGATGTCAGCTTGTTCAACGAGAATAATATTTTGTAGTCGGAGGTGTTTAAGCATGTTTATTTACTGTTTGTCATATGTTTCGGATATTAATTTTTGCAATTTGCCATTACTTTGTTCGATTAAATTTTCTTGAGAATTCCATTCAGGCATAGAATAGACTAATTGGTGATTGAGATATGTGACAGGGGTCAAAGTGAGATCCGGTTTATTATCAAATTGATAGATGATAATATTTTCTATATCACTAGGTTCACGCAATCCCGTAGTTATATTCTTGATAGGAATCGAGAGGTTTAAATAATCTACTACTTTATTTTGCTGATCAAAATTAAGGGTGTAAACTTTACCTTTATACTTTATACCAACTCCCTTGACTTCATTATATTTAAGATATATTTGAGGGGCTGTTTGTCCTTTCAGTATGGCGTTAAAATTTACTGCGAACAAAACGATAATTCCCAAGATAACAAGAGCTGTTAGGTATCCTACCATGCGATTATTCATATTAATCTAACCTTTTGTAAGGGATAAATGAAAATTTATTGTCTTTCTTTGCCTAAAATTTGGTCAAGTGTTTTAAAGTGTTGTTTACAGACTCGAAGCAAACCATCGATTCCGTATTTACTAAATATTTTCTTCCCGGCTGCTATCGTTGCGGCAGAAGCCCCTTTGGGTAGCACGATCCCAATATCTTTTCCAAGTTGATCCAATCCATCTAAGAAAGCATGTCTTGCCAATATGGAAGCAGCAGCAACTACCAAATCTTCCTCAGCACGATGTCTTTGAGTGAGGTCAACATCAATCTTCTTTCTTTTTAAGGCAGTAATAACTACCGATTCGTCAGCAAACTGATCTATCACAACTTTACGACAATTAGATTTTTCAATGAGTTGCTCAATCGTAGTGGCATGTCCCCATCCTAGTAAACGATTAAGATTCTTAAAATTTGCATAAATTTCGTTGTATTTGCTAGGGTTGATTTTGACGATATGATAAAGAAATTTATTTTTTATTTTGTCAGCAATTTTATGAATGTTTATATCTGTAATCAATTTTGAATCACGCACTCCGATAGATTGTAGCTCTCCGATATCTTTTTCTGACGCATAAACCCCAGCAACGCATAAAGGGCCAAAGAAATCTCCTTTACCGGATTCATCGATACCGATATGAGGAGACAAGTCGACACCAATGAGAGGGTTTGTGAATTTAAATGTCCCCAGTATTTCAGGCTCAAGATAAAATTCAATAAACGCTGCGCGATCCTTTCCTTGAACAACCATTTTGCCTGACTGATAAAAGATACAAGTGACGCCTTTTTTTTGAGCAGAAAAAATTGTATAAGGAGGTGTTGTGAATTCGAAACCTTGATCTTTTAGATCTTTTAGAAGTTTATCTTTCAGTTTCAAATCGACATTTGCAACGAATGTATTTGGTTGTGTATCAGACATGGGAATGTAAAGACTTTATTTGCTGTTTAAAAAATATATTTATAGAGATAATGATGCTGTTCTTATAATCATAATTAGTTTATAAATAAAGCTCCAAGATTTTGTTTAATTTTATACCACGCGCAAAAAAAAATATCAATCCTACCCGCGCGGGGTATAAAACAAAATATTTGTTAAGAAAAAGACATTTGAATGAAAAAAAGGGGTTGCATTTGGAAGAAACTAAAATAAACGAAACTGTAAAAGAAATTGGCGAATCTTTGCGCAAGCGTCGAAAAGAAATGAATATATCATTAAAAGAAGCCGAAAATGCCACTTCTATAAGAATTACATACCTACAAGCACTTGAAGAAGGCGAAATGAGTAAATTGATATCGCCAGTATATGCACAAGGGTTTTTTAAACAGTACGCTTCATTTTTAGGGATTGACGGAGAAAATATTGTCAGAAATCATCCCGAAATTTTTAATCGTCCTGAAGCACAAGAGTTTGCTTATGGAATTGGAACATTGGAATTTAGGGGTAATCCTAGTTCAGGTGTGAAATGGTTTCCTAATGCTGTATGGATATGTGTTTTTCTTTTTGTTTTGTTAATAGCATGGTATATGGCAAAGTTCTTTGGAGTCATATAGATGACGTCTCATGATTCTGCAAATGTTCAACAGACATCCAAGAAGAATTTTTGGCAGATTTTATTATGCGGTTTATGCATGGGTATTGCTGATTTAGTTCCTGGGATTTCTGGAGGAACAATTGCATTTATCATGGGATTTTATAATCAGCTTCTAGACAGCATTAAAACCTTGAATAGACACTCGTTTAAATTGCTATTTTCAGGAAAATTAAAGTCCTTTTTTAATGCTGTGGAATGGCGATTTCTCGTACCCCTTTTAGGAGGGATAGGAGTCTCGTTTGTAGCATTTGCAGGACTATTGCATTTTATTTTAGGACATGAGACTTATCGCATTTATTTATATTCTGCCTTTCTAGGGCTTATCTTAGCCTCATTTTTATATTGTGTTAGACAGTTGAAAAAATGGAAATTATCACATTATATTGGTTTACTTGTTGGGGCATCGGTTGCATTCTTATTTACAGGAACCTATTTTGTTGCTGATTCTCAAGGGCCATATGCGATCAAAATTGAATTAAATGAATATTATCCTGCTATGAATAATTATGACACATCTAATAAAATGCTCACACACCTTACAGAACCAATCCTTGGAGTAATGTTAGGAAAAGGATTAATATCTCCACAAACAGCTATTTTTGATAATAACGGGAATAATATTGGTAAAGCTGACGAGGTAAGTTCTCCATATCGAGGATATCGTATAGATATTTGGCTTATTTTTTGTGGTGCTATTGCAATTTGTGCATTATTACTTCCTGGTATATCAGGAAGTTATTTATTAAATTTACTGGGAGTTTATCCCGTTGTAATTGGAGCTCTAGCTGACTTTTTGTCGGAATTACGACATATTAGATTTGATCAAGATGCATTTTTTGTATTATTTAGTTTAATGATTGGCATTATTGGAGGGGTTGTTGTTTTTGCGCGGCTTGTGAGTTGGCTTTTAAAAAAATATCCCGATCTATCCATAGCAGTTTTATCGGGTTTTATGATTGGAGCCTTGCGTTCTGTATGGCCATTCTGGACCGTTGAATACACACTTCTACCTTTAAAGTTACAGAAAGGACCTCAATTATTAACGATTGATCCTATATTACCTTCTCTAACATCATCGCTTTTTCTTTATTCTGCAATTTTTGCGCTTGTCGGTTTTAGTCTCGTTTTAGTTGTTGAGTATATTGCAAGAGTCAAAAACGATAATCCAAAAATTCAGGTTATTCAGTAACTTTTATATATATCGTTTTTTTATTAACCAAACCTATTATTTATTGTAAATAAATGTAAGCGTCAAATCTAGCTATTGACAAGTGCAGGATAAGCTTTAGAGTAAAATTGTGGGTGAAGATAGATCTTTGCGACGAAGGTAATAACTGCGAATGCAGTTTAATTTATGTAGCCAGGGGTAATGCAGCCCTGAAAAGGCAAAGCAACCCCTGGTTTAGTATATTAGAAAAATTGAACTGCGGATGCAGTTCAATAATTGCGTTAGTCTCCATCACGCAATTATTGAACTGCATCCGCAGTTCGATATTCTTGTTATACTATCCAGGGGTAGCTTGCCCTTTCAGGGCTGCGCAACCCCTGGCTACCTATATTTAACTGCTCCGCAGTTAGACAAAGTCAATATTTAATAAATCAATATGTCTAGATATGACGCTTACAAATAAAGTATTGAATTAAAGTTTATTGGAATAAGAAATTTGATGTAAAAAAAGGCCATGAGCAGGGGCTGTCACTCCTGCTGTCTTTCTATCTTGTGATTTAAGTATATCAGAGAGAGAATTTCTATCGATTTTACCTTTTCCGATATAAATTAAAGTACCAACGATATTTCGAACCATTTTATAGAGGAAATTATTTCCTTGAATGCTTATGCATAACCTCTTTTCATTTAAATCGAATAGTTCAATTTTATGGAGATTCCGCACAAAATTTTTATGTGTAGTCAATTTTTTTTGATTACAAAATGCTGAAAAATCATAAGAACCAATTAAGGCTGAGATAGATTCCCGGATTTCATCTAGAATTAAGCTTTTAGGGCAATGCCATGAATATAAGCGATTTTGCGGGAGTTGGGTAGGACCATAACAAATAAAATAACGGTATTCTTTAGCAATACAATCCATTGTAGGGTGAAATGAATCATGCATCTCCTCCACATCAATAATAATGATATCTTTGGGCAATAGGCGATTTAAACTGCCTTTTAAACGATATAAATTTAATAAGGGCAGATTAGCTAAGAAATTGACAACTTGTCCACTAGCATGAACTCCGGCATCAGTTCGACTTGCAGCTTGTAACAGGATGGGTTGCTGAAGAATTTTTTCCAATACTTTTTGAAGTGTTTCTTCAATACTTGGTCCGTTTATGACTCTTTGCCAACCTAAATATGATGTGCCGTCGTAGGCAATAATTAATTTGATGTTGTGCATATATGTAAGTTGGCGCGCTATGACTCAATAATTAGGTTGGATTGGGGTGAGTTGCCCATAATAGAAGGATTCCTTCTAAAAAGCGTTGTATTGCTATTAAAACCAATACCATTCCGATTAACCTTTCAAAAGCCATGAGACCACTTTCACCTAAAAATCGTTTGATTGTGGAGGAAAAATAAATCACAACTGCAGCAACAAGCCACGCTATTAAAATCGCTATTAGCATCACTGACTGATAAGGTTCAATATGAGCGTAGAGCATGATAGTTGCTAATAATGCTGGGCCAGCTATTAGTGGAATAGCTAATGGAAAAATAAACGGTTCCCCTACAGGAAGATTAGCTCGCATACTATCCGGAGCTGTAAATAAAATCTTGATCGCGATTAAGAATAGAATTACACCGGAGGATAATCGGACTGTCGTTTCAGATAAACCTAAAAAGTCAAAAATAAATTCACCCAAATAATTAAAAATAATCATGGCTATCAATGCAAACAGCATTTCACGAATCACAATCCATCGTTGTCTTTTTGGGGGGATTTCTTTAACTAGGGAAAGATAGGAGTTAATATTGCCTATCGGATCCATGATTAAGATTAGTACTAAAGCAACTGAAAAAAGCGACATTGACAAGACTCCTTCTAAAATATGGTTTTTAACCACATTGATTTTATACTGATTGTAATGCTGTGATGAATAAAGTGGTTCCTTTTACTAACATTTCCATGGCGATCATTGCTAAAAGCATTCCCATTAATTGCTCTAAAGCTGCAAGTCCTCTTTTCCCTAAAAAAATTTGTAAGTAAGGCGCCATAACGAGGACGCCTGTCACTCCAACCCATGCTAATAAAATAGCGCTTAATATTTTTAAATCGTTACCTTCTTGCTTTGAGTAAAGCATAATCATTGTCATCAAACCAGCACCGGAAAGTAATGGAGTAGCAATAGGCACTATATAGGGATCTTGTTTTGGTTTAACGGCATCTTCTTCAGTGCGAACGGAAAAAATCATTTTAATTGCCACAATAAACAACAAGATACCCCCACTGAATGTGAGAGCATAATTTTGTATTCGAAGGCTTCCTAAAAATGTTTCACCTAAAAAGAGAAAGAAAATTGCTAATATCATCGCAAATATCGATTCGCGAAATAGAATTTTTTGCTGCTTTCTAAGTGGGTAATCTTTGATTAGAGCGATGATTGTGGGACTGTTTCCAATAGGATTTGTCACGATAAAAAATATCATGGCTAGCTGTATAACAGACACAATTTTCCTTGGGCTAGAGTTTTTTAGCTTAGTTAAAGCTAAAATAATACTTAGGGGAATAATTTAGGACAAGAAATAATGTGGGAGAATTTACTCCCACACATAAAATTGACTAACGACCAATCAAAATAAAAATACCAGAGATTAGAGCTAATATACCTAATACTATTGCAGGAATTCCCAATGGAATGAGTAGGCCTAATCCAACTAATATTAAATAGATAGCTAAAAGTAAAAATCCAATGTTATGTGTTATACCCATATTAACCCCTATAGTGGTTTGTTTTATAATCCATACATTGAGTAACACAATATAAAAATTATTTGAAAGTCTTTTTTTTGGACTTCTTTCTAAACCCCATACGAATTAACCAAAAAAAGAAGGCTCTAAGGTGTAAAGTATGGGGTCGATCGGTGTGAGAAGCTTCAATCTTTCTACCTTCGTGTCTTTGTGTCTTTGTGTCTTTGTGTTGAATTCTAAAAATTCATTAATTCATCCCCACAATTGAAGCAAGCACGAATCAATACCTCCATTGCTTGCGAAAATTAAACACAAAGACACGAAGACACGAAGATTCAAGGAGTTTATATCAGTCAACTTACAGAAAGCTATTTAATCGCTTAATTGCTTCTAAAATATTAGATCGATGACCAAATGCACTAAATCTTAGAAATCCTTCTCCTGCCGGACCAAATCCTGAGCCAGGTGTCGAAATTATTTGTCCTTTTTCTAAAATATGCTCAAAGGATTTCCAGGAACTTCCATGAGGGAATTTAACCCATAAATAGGGGGCGTTAACGCCACCATAAGTTGGATACTTTAAATTATCGAATGTATCTCTTAATAAGACAGTATTTTCCATATAATGTTCAATGAGCTTATTCATTTCCTTTATGCCCTCAGGCTTTAATGCAGCGAGTCCTCCCGCTTGAGAAATATAAGATGCGCCATTAAAAAAAGTAGAGTTGATACGATTCCAATCATGATGGACGGGATGTCCATCATCAAATGATAAGGCTTTTGGTACTATCGTCCAGGCAAGACGCACACCAGTAAATCCTGCCATTTTTGAAAATGACCCAATTTCAATAGCAACTTCATTAGCGCCTTCAATTTCGTATATTGAACGTGGCAACATGGGATCTTTTATATATATCGAATAGGCTGCATCGTAGATAATTATTGATCGATTTTTTTTAGCCCATTCAACTAATTTTTTAAGTTGCTCTCTGGTAGCAACAGCACCTGTAGGATTATTGGGTGAGCAAAAATATATTAAATCAACAGGGGAAACTTTTGATAAATCAGGGAAAAATCCATTTTCTGGATTGCAAGGCATATAAAAGATGCCATTATATTGAGCCGATTCTTGATGATATTCTTTTGTTTGACCCAGAATTACACTTGTATCAACATAAACTGGATAGGAGGGGTCTTGTACAGCGATTGTGGCTTGGTTTCCGAACATAACCTGAAATCGTCCAATATCACATTTGGATCCATCAGAGACGAATATTTCATCCGGATCGATGGTGTTATTATAGAGGGTCTCAGAAATGGCTTGTCGTAAATTTAGATGACCTTGTTCAGGTCCATAGCCATGATAGCCATTTGTTGTTCCTAGTTGTTCAGATGCTTCTTTTAAGCCCTTGGTGATAAATTCGGGTATTGGTTCAGTCGTATCACCAATGCCTAAGCTTATGAGCTGAGCCGTCGGGTGGGTGTGAAGAAAGGCTTTTTTTCGTTTATTTATCTCAGGAAACAAGTAGCCTGCATTTAATTTTGCAAGATTTGGATTTCGTTTAACCATGATTTAACCATTCTCTAGGCAGTGTTTCAATAATGTGTTGGAGTTTTTCTTTATTTTCAGGCACTAGATCACATAGCGGTAATCGACAGAATCCTGAGGGCATACCGCACATTTGCATAGCCGTTTTTATTGGGATTGGGTTGGTTTCAATAAATGCTGCTTTATACATTGGTGTCAGTTTTTGATGGATCAAACGTGCTTTTTCAAAATCTGAATTTTGGCAAGCCTCTACGAGTTCTTTTAGCGCTTTTGGAATTAAATTGCTAACGACAGAAATAATTCCATGTCCTCCAAGGGCAAATATAGGGAGGGTTAAGGCGTCATCTCCTGAAAGGATGCTGAATGGTTTATTAACGAATTTTTGAATGATTTCATCAATTTGGTCTAACATCCCAGAAGCTTCTTTAACACCGATCACCATAGGTAAATTGGAAATTCTTATTAAAGTTTCAGTTTTAAGATTTAGACCTGTTCTTCCATGGACGTTATAGACGCAAATAGGTAAGGCGACAGCTTCGCAGAGAGCTTGAAAGTGTTTAAAAATACCTTCTTGTGTGGGTTTATTGTAATAGGGTACGACCACTAAAGCAGCATCTGCACCTATATTTTTTGCAATAATAGTATCTTCAATAGTTTGTTGAGTCGAATAGCTTCCTGTTCCCACTATCAATTTTGCTTTACCTTTGATTTCTTCGAATCCAATCTGCATGATTCGTTCTTTTTCCTGATGAGTAAGAGTCGGTGTTTCTCCAGTTGTCCCTAAAAGAACAATTCCATCTACTTTATTCTTTATTTGGAATTGGATATTTTGCCGTAGTCCTGATTCATCTAATTTTCCTTTGGAGTCAAAAGGTGTAACGAGAGCTGTGATAAGTCCTTTTAGTAACATTTTAGTTCCTTTCTGATAAATATTATGTTAGAAAAATTCAACACTAAGACACAAAGGCTCGAAGAGATGACCCTCTTAATTGCTTTGTGTTTAATTCTCATCGAACTAATAGAACCGAGTTTAGAAAATTCAACTTTTAAGACCCTAAAAAGGGTCCTCTCTTCGTGTCTTTGTGTCTTTGTGTTTAATTCTCACCCAACTTATACATAATGAGTTTAGAAAATTCAACACAAAGACACAAAGACACGAAGAGAGGACCCTCCTTAGAGTCTTAAGAGTTGTGACTTAAAAAACACCTTTTGATATTTACCGATAGGGGGTGCCGAGGGCAACTGTCTCGCTTTGTGTTGAATTTTTCTAAAACTGTGTCTTCGCGTCTCTGTGTTTATACTACTCCATTAATCCAATCATCCATTGTATAAAATCCCTTCTTTCCTACAATCCATTTTGCTGCATTTAATGCACCATGGGCAAAACCCTCTCGATTCCGGGCTTGATGTGTGAGTGTTATCGTATCAACAGGTCCATCAAAATAGATATGGTGAGTTCCGGGAATATTACCACAGCGGACGCTTGAAAACTCAACTTCACGATTCATTTGATCTGATAGAGTTTTGGAAAGTGCCTTGGCAGTACCTGAGGGCTTGTCCAATTTTTTATTGTGGTGCTCTTCTATTCCTGCAACATCGTATTCAGCAAATGAATTCATGACCGATGCAGCATTTGAAACAATTTGCATGAACAGATGGACACCCACAGAAAAATTAGGGGAATAAAGGCAGCCGATAGTAGTATTACCCACTATTTTTTTTGCTTCTACTATTTGATCATCCCAACCTGTCGTACCTATGATGATAGGTTTATTAAATTCAGCACAAGTCCGTAATGTATCCAAAACAGAATTTGGATTGCTAAAATCGATACATACGTCCGCTTCTTTAAGCTGATTTTTATGATTTTTTGAATAAGGAAGGCTGGTAGAAAATTTACAAACAACTTGAAAATTTTGAGACAAAGCGAGTTGCTCAATAAGTTTTCCCATTTTTCCGTATCCAAATAGCGCTATTTTCATATGAGATTCTTAACTCAGGTTATTAAGTTTGTGAGGGGAAACTATAAGTTAATACTACATTTGCGTAAATGAGGATTATTCGTTGTTTACTTTGCAATCTTTATGAGATCTTAACCGTTTTATTATACTATATTAATAAATTTCATGTATTTATTTAGCTAAATTACTGTTTATAATTCTAGAAATATAAATTTAAGGTGTATATCAATACTATGAATATTTTAACACAACCATTCAGATATTTTTTTTCTGCTTTTTTTCGAGGGAATGAAAATAAAATAAGCATCAGCAACCCTATATTGAGAAGCATCAATATTAGCGTCCCAAAAGATAATGAAATAAAAAAAATTGTTGCTACTTCAATCAAACCAAAAGAAGGTTTGTTATCTTATTTTTTCTCCAGATTTCGACAATATACTGTAGTTAAAATTGCCGGAATTAAATCTGATTTGTATGTCAAAATTGCCGATATTGCGACTGTGCTCAACAAAACCCCAAAAGAAGTTCTGTCGATTACTCCGAATATATTAGGTAACTTGATAGAAGAAAAAAATGTTGATCAGCACCACCTCAAAACAGAATCTCTAATAAAGGCACTTGTAAAATTTCGTTTTCTAGATAAACCAAATGCAGAATTAGCGTTGAAAGACAAATCGAATGCTTTATTTGTAAAGATGATGCCAATAGCAAAGATTCTTTCCTTACAAAACCTTGAAAAATGTGCGTTGCTTCTTACAGGGAAGCCAACCCTTAAGATATTCATGAATACACTTATTGAGATTGGTGATCAGCTTAATAAAAACAAAAATAAGCAATCCTATCACGTTTTTAATGACAATAGTACTGAAGATACATTTGCATTTGCGATAAATGATGGTCAGGTATACATAAAAGATGGTGTGAAAAAATTTGGTTGCGGCACATTCAAAGTAGTCGAGAGCGCGACAAGACTTAATGACTTGGATACATTTGCTTGGGCTACGATAGAAGAGGATGATATCGATCCCAAAGAGCTCGGCAAGGAAAGAAAGAAAGGCAATATTGCTGATGCAAGAAAAGAGCAAAAAGCTTTACTTGATTTAAGAAAATCAAAGACAAATGGTGTTGTGCCTCCTTGTGAGTTCACAGCATTACTTACTTCACCAGAATCTAATCAAGAAACATACATAATGATTCAAAAAGCATTTAGGGGATGTAATCTTGTTGGAAGAGATACGAAAGAGATCCAAAATGCTGCTAAAGACTTAGCGAATGCATTAATAGATATTCATGATGTTGATAATGTATTTTGTGATTTAAAACCCGATAATATTTTATTTGATGGTACCAAATGGCTTATTAATGATTTCGGCACTATTACAAAATCTGGTAAACAGCCAATTGGTGGTACACCCAATTTTCTACCTCCCGAATCATTAGAAACTAATGGAAATAAACCAAGTTGGAGGCTTAATTATGTTTCACAACCAAGTCTAGATTTCTTTTCACTTGGAATCACCTTATTCATTATGATGACAGGGAGATGGAATCCAATAGAAAAAAAAGGGTATAGTCAAGTTCTCAAGCAAGAAGAAATGGATCAAATTATTGATGAAGAAATTAATAAAATTCTCCATGGAGTGAAACCTGAAACCAAAAATCATAAAATCGCATGTCTGGAAAAAGAAATACAAAGATATAAAGACCATAATGACAGGATTAATAAAGCTGCATCTTATTTAAACGAAAAAAGATTGGTGGCACCTATGTTATTAGAGATCGACCAAATCCAGAGTAGTTCTTTACAAGAAGATGAAAAGAAGTCGAAAACTGATGAATTGAAAGCTAAAATAGGCAAGTTTGAAAATTATAAAAATTTTAAAGAATTAGGTAAAACAACTCAAGATTTACAGTCTAAACTTTTAATGTTAAGTAAAAAGACAGATCTCACAGAAGCTGAGAAGGCTTCAAAAATAGATTTAGATAAACAACTGAAGATGTATGATTTAGAAAGAAAAAAAATGCTCCGTGAAATTAAGTTGGCTATTGCTGGAGATAGTTTTATAAAATTGAAATATAATAATAAAAAGATAAAAAAATGCAAAAAAGAAATCAAACTTTTAAACACAGAAAATATTATTTCACCTGAAGAAAAACAAAAGAGAATAACGTTTATTAAGGAGGTTTGTAGACCTCTAATGCTAGTCGATTCGTCAAAGAGAATGTCTTGTAGGCAGGCTTTAGAAAAAATGAAGAATCTTGCGGTCTAGGGGCCATTCCTCAAGTGTCCTTGCCCGAAAGGGCAAGGACAAAAAAAATCAACACAAAGACACAAAGAGAGGCGCGATCGGCAAGCGTCAATTCTAGACATGTAGATAGTGGCGCTTCATAACAAAGCGAAAGAGGACTTTCGCACTCCAAACGCTACGCGATTCATTAAGAAAAGCTATTTTCAAGGCTACGCGAAGCGTTTGGAGTGCGAAAGTCCTCTTTCGCTTTGTTATGAAGCGCCAAATTTGTCAACATGTCAATATTTGACGCTTACCTTTGGAGTGCATGTACGTAAAACGACACTAGCCTGAAACTGGCACAGTCACCGATTCCTTCTGAATCACATTCCAAAGACTATTCATCTTTTTCTTCTGCTCCGGCAATAATGGATAAATTACTAAAAAACAATCATCATTAACTCTAAAAGCTGAATTTGTCCAGTTAGCCGATCCATTTACAAGAATTTGGTCATCAATATAAACAAACTTATGATGCAATAATCCTTTCCCATTACTAAGACGAACAGATATATTTGCTCCTTTAAGAAGTTCTACAATTTTTTCGCTCGCCCCTTTTGCAGAACAACGATCAAGTACTGCTTCAACTTTAACACCTCTCAATGATGCTCTGATCAATTCTTGAGTGAAATCAACTCGTGTCCAAGTAAACATTGCCACTTTAATACTTTTCTTGGCCGACTTGAAAAGTTGAAGCATTCTTTTTACCCCGTTATTGTCATCAGGAAGAATCCAAAACTCAACATTTTGTCCTCCCACATTAGTTTTATGATGCAAAAAAGGGTTTTTAGAGTTGGCTGATTCGTCCATATCTTTTATTTTCTCGACAACAGCTTCTGCAAGTTCTGGATGATCCATCCCTACGATAAGATTTCCATGTACTTGCAATGAATCTCTAGTCATATTTGCAGAGCCTACCCAAATTTGTCTGTCATCGATGATGAGAATCTTTTGATGAGTTAATCCCTTTCCGGCTCTTCGTACGATTTGAGCTTGTGGCAGTTTGCTTGAGATACCAGGGGAGGCTTTTGCGTCACACACGATATAGACAGGTACACCCGATTCACATTTCTCTTTCAAGGCTCCAATGATCTGTTGATCCAATAGAGAATAGATTACCATTGTCACAGATTGATTAGATTCCCGAATGGCTTGAGTGAAAATTGAGGTGAGATCATCCTTGGTTTGGTTGGAATACATCTGGATCGGTTTATCTGTTGCAGGGAGTAAATTCGATGCGAAGGCAGGCTCAGACATTCTGTAAAGAACGAAACAGAAAAACCCTATAATGCTAGTAATAGTAGTTTTTTTAATAAAAGGAAAAGGAGATGCTTTTAATATTGATTTATTTTTACCCATTAGAGAATTTCCATTATTGCTTGTTGAAGTGCTGTATATCGTTTTTGAACTTCATCGTTCTTTACAGCGATGGCGATCGCTTTTTTTGTTCCGACGAGTATTACCAATTTTTTTCCTCGTGTTATTCCTGTATAAAGAAGATTTCTGTGTAAAAGCATAAAGTGACTAGTGTGAACCGGCATCACAACGCAAGGGCATTCACTTCCTTGGAACTTATGAATCGAGATTGCATAGGCTAAGACTAATTCATCAAGATCAGAGAACTCATAGAGGACCTCTCGTTTATCAAATATGACTATTAGAGTCTGCTCTTCCATGTCGATATCTTTAATGATCCCAATATCACCATTAAAAATCTCTTTCTTGTAGTTATTTCTTATCTGCATTACCTTGTCACCAATATGGTACTTGGTACCACCGCGTGTCAATGGTGTCTGATTGGGATTCAATATTTGCTGAAGAACAATATTAAGATTTTCGGTTCCTATTATTCCTTTTTTCATAGGAGCCAGAACTTGAATTTCTTCAAGAGGGTTAAATCCATAACGCTTGGGAAGTCTTTGCGATACAAGTTTCAAAATCGTATTGAGAACCTCTTCACCTTCTTGGCAATCTATGAAGAAGAAATCGCTATCTTGGCCATTATAAAGAGTTGGGAAAGTGCCATTATTTATACGATGTGCATTTGTAATAATACTTGAACCAGCGGCTTGTCGGAATATTTCATTTAGAGTTGTTACAGATAAACTTCTTGATCCAATCATGTCTTTTAAAACATTACCAGGGCCAACACTAGGTAACTGATGGATATCGCCAACAAATATGACACGAGCATGATCCGGAATAGCCTTAAGTAAGCTGTACATCAAATAGGTATCAATCATGCTCGCTTCATCAATGATGATAAGATTGCAATCAAGAGGGGATTCACGATTGCGCTTGAAACCACCACCTTTAAAGTTGAATTCGAGCAAACTATGAATGGTAGAGGCTTTTTTTCCAGTAATTTCTGTCATCCGTTTAGCTGCACGTCCTGTTGGAGCAGCCAATATGATTTTATCGGTCAATTTTTCTGTGATAGCTAAAATAGCTTTCGTTATCGTGCTTTTACCGGTACCTGGACCACCCGTAATGATTTGTATTTTTCCTGAAATAGCTTGAGCGACAGCCTTCATCTGATTCGGTGCTAGCTGTATTTTAAGTTGTTCCTGCACCCATTCTACAGCCTTATCCGTATCGATCTGTCGGAGTTGGCTTTTAGCTTTTTTCAGACGACGCAGTTCGCGAGCGATTCCCGTTTCTGCCACATAGAGAGACTTTGACCATAGGAAAAGACGTTTTTTACCCGCTTCAATATTTTCTACCATTTCAATGCGATTATCTTTATGCAGAAATTGTAGACGGGCCTCAATTTGAGGAATGGACGCTTCTAACACTTGTTCAGCTTCTTTTAAAAATTCATCGACGGGGTAACAGACGTGCCCATCGCCGGATAGCTGAGATAAAACATGCTCTATTCCTGCTTCAATCCTTCTGTCGGCATCTTTCGCGATTCCCATTTTCTGTGCTATTGTATCGGCAGTTTTGAATCCGATACCGAAAATTTCTTGTGCGAGACGAAAAGGATTTTCTTTAACTTTGGCAATACTTTGGTCGCCATAAGTTTTAAAAATTTTCTGTGCAAATGAGGGGGTGACGCCATATGTTTGGAGAAAAACCATGACATCGCGAATGTGTTTTTGATCAGTCCAACACTTTTTGATGTCTCCAATGCGTTTAGCACCAAGGCCTTGAATTTCTTTGAGTCTTTCAGGAAATTGATCGATGATAGTAAGGGTCTCGACACCAAATTTTTCAACAATACGATTGGCATATTTGGGTCCAATCCCTTTCACTAAACCGGAGCCAAGATATTTTTTTATTCCTACGATATCGGCAGGGGCTTCGACACGGAAAGAGGAGACTTCAAATTGTTTGCCATGTACGAGGTGATTTTTCCATTGTCCGAAGCAACGAATTGTTTCTCCAGGCTGGAGCCCGGGCATACAACCGACGATACAAGTTAAATCAGATTTATTTCCGATTTTAAGCTGTGCGACAGTGTAGCCATTCTCGCTGTTTTGAAAAGTAATTCTTTCGACGTAGCCGAAAATTTGGTCCATGAAATCCCTAAACAAACAAAGATAGAGGAATTCTAATATAAAACTATTATTTTAGCATCACAATATCCAGTGTTCTTGGTTTTTTTGGCATTTGAGATATCGTGAAAGATCGTCAAATAGATTAAACACAAAGACACGAAGACACAAAGAGTGGCGCAATCCGTGATATAGTTTAAACTTGGTTTTAAAAATAAAGTTATCAACATAAAGTAATCGATATAGTGAATCAAATGATTGCGCCCCATCTTCGTGTCTTCGTGTCTTTGTGTCTTTGTGTTGAATTTATATAAATTCATTAATTCTAGTGAGCTTTCACACTACCAGATACCAAAAAAACCAAAGTTCAGGTTAATACTTGCTGACAAATTCAGTTGAAGGCAAAATAGATATTCTGGAGAAATAATATGCCTATTTTTAATAAAGAAAGTCTAGAAGCCTTAAGACAGAGAGTCGATCTCGTCGAAGTTCTATCAACCTATCTCGAATTTAAAAGGACGGGAGCTTCCTATAAAGCTTTATGCCCCTTTCATGATGAAAAAACACCCTCATTTCTTATCCATAAAGGGGATACCCATTACCATTGTTTCGGATGTGGAGCACATGGCGATGCCATTCAATTTTTAATGGCTCATCAGAAAATGACATTTTTGGAAGCCGTTGAAAATCTGGCGCAGCGTTTTCAGGTTCATTTGGAAAAAGCCGATGATTCTGAAGAAAAAAAAGGGCCAAGTAAAGCTCTAATGAAAGAAGCGCTCGAAGCAGCCTGCCGTTTCTATCAATTTTGTCTACTACATACAGATGAAGGGCATGAAGCATTGCAATATCTTTATAGTCGAGGAATTGATATAGAATTTATCAATGCATTTAGGATTGGATTGGCTCCTAAGACACCAAAAATATTTCGTTCTGCCATGGATGCCAAATCTATTCGACAAGAAATTCTTATTGCCGCAGGGTTGTTGAATGTAGGACGCGATGATCAAGTCCGTGATTTCTTTTCTGATCGAATTATGTTTCCCATCCACCATCATACTGGATATATCATTGGATTCTCCGGGCGTAAGTATAAAGAGGAAACATTTGGTGGAAAATATGTGAATACTGCAGAAACAGATTTATTTAAAAAATCACGAACCTTATTTGGATTTAATTATTCCCGTCGACGTATTGCAAAGGAACGCAAAGCCATTATTGTTGAAGGCCAAATTGATGCCTTACGCCTCATTCAAGCAGGATTTAATATTACTGTTGCAGGACAGGGAACTGCTTTTGGCGATGGACATGTCAAGGAGTTAGTTGCTCTTGGGATAAATCAAGTATATCTAGCATTTGATTCCGATATAGCTGGTCAGGAAGCAACTTCGAAGGTGGGTCAATTATTTCAAAAGGAAGGATTGGAAGTTCGAGTTGTACAATTACCTCCAAAAAGTGATCCAGATGAATTTATGCGTGAAAAAGGGCCTGAGGCCTTTATGCAATTGCTCAACGAAAGTTCCGACTATTTGACATTTCTTATCAAGCACATGTCTCGCGAAATGAATATGGACTCTCCGGCAGCCAAAAACGAAATGATACAGAGAATAATTAAATTGATACGTGAATGGGATCACCCAGTGATGGTGCATGAGACATTGAGAAAATTGGCGCATCTCATGCGATTGCCAGAGGATATGATTGGAGTAGGACAAGAAGCTATTCCCAACGTATATGTAAAGAAATCGGCGAGTATAGGAACACAAACAATCGATCCGGATCGGATTATTGAGACTGACTTACTGCGATGGTTATTACTAGTAGGACAAGATCAGACACGTTTAGTGGACATCGTAAGAAAGAATTTGACAGAACATGATTTTCAGGTGACTATCTGTCAAAAAATTTATAAAACCTATAAAGATAATTACGAAAATCAACGCCCATGTGATCTTTTGACTTTAGCTATTGATCTAGATGATGCTGAAGGGCAGTTAGTGATGTCGGATCTGCTTCAGAAAAAGGTCAACAAGGAAAGAGCCGAACAACAAATCTTGGAGACGATACAGAAGATTCTCGACCGTAATTGGATGTATAAGCGTGAAGAAATAAAAATCAAGATTCAGAGCGGTCAATGCTCAGATGATGAGGTGAATGACCTTGCTAAAATTTTTGATGAAATTAGACGAAATCAGCCCCAAGTAAATGTAGACGTTTGAGGTAAAACGATGAAACAAACATTAAATCATCTTGTCTTTTATGATGGCGAATGTGGCTTATGCGATCAAGTCGTGCAATTTTTGCTTAAAGTCGATAAAGGCAGGCAGTTTGTTTTTGCTCCTTTACAGGGTATTACCGCGGCTAAATATATTTTAGAATTGCCGTCAGAGTTGAAAAACGTTGATAGTATTATTTTAATAGAAAATTATAAATCAGAGAGTTCTGAAATTTATGTGTTATCAAAAGCCGTCTTCAAGATTTGCTGGCTTCTCGGAGGCTTTTGGACAATTATAGGTTGTTTATCTTTTTTGCCCTCCTTTCTATTCGATTGGGGTTACCGCCTAGTGGCTCGCAATCGTCATCATCTATTTTCAAAAGATCAATGTTTTTTGCCCAGGGCTAATGATAAGGAAAGATTTTTGCCTTAAATTACGCGCGGTTAGAGTCAATAAGAATTTTGTAAAAAGCATTCAAAAATTAAACTGCAAATAAAAAAATGTTCGCATAGTGTGCAATCTAAAAGCGGTCGCTTGAGGCTAAGAAAAAATTGATTAAAAATTCAGAAACGACGTTAACAGTTAGATAGCATGTTTGCGTTTTGTTTTACCCCCGGATGGGGGTTATGGCATGATAGCCCAGGGTAAGCAGTGCGCAACCCTGGGTTTAACGTTATTAAAGTATTGCACCCCAGAAAGGGGTGCCGGCATATAATAGCCTAAATAGGTTAAATAAATTTTCACAACAATTTTGCCGGCACCCCTTTCTGGGGTGCAATACCTTAATTATGTTATACCCAGGGTTGCGCACTGCTTACCCTGGGCTATCATGCCATAACCCCCATCCGGGGGTAAACAAGAGCAACTAATGAACCTTAATGCAATGTTTTTATTTATGTGTTTTTCAATTTTTTCTTAGCCTCAAGCGACACGCACTCCAATCGGGCTAATTCATTTCTTGACTGTTTTGGAGCGAATAATTGATCTAGAAAATGATGCTAAGGGTTGTTACTAGATTTCTTAATTTCTCTTCGAAAGATTTTATTTTTAATTGCCTCTATTTCCTCTTCCTCCCTCGATTCAATAGCGATTAACTCATTTTCAGCTTCTTTTGTGACTCTAATGAGCTCATCGATTTTTAAATGAAGCGCTTTACTTTCTCTATTTTGCGTATTTTGAATAACAAAAACCATCAAAGCTGCGTTGAGAGTCGCAATCGTATTAATAATTAACAACCATGTATTATCAAACCCAAAAACAAACCCAATTATTAACCAAGCTATCACAATACCTAGAGCAATGAAGAAGGTTAATGGGTTACCAGCCATTTTAGAAGACCAGGCTAAAAATCTTGAAAGGGGTTGGATTTTCGGCTTCATATCAATTCCTTAACTTAAAATTTACTTTTGTTAAAAATTTTACTCATTTTTTGTTACAACTTTTGCGACTTGGGCATGTCACTCATTATTTTTGGTTTCCAAATGGTCCTCAAAGAATTCATGATAGCAACTACATCGATAACTTCTTGCGTAATAGCTCCGGCTACCGGTGGGAGAAATCCGAACGCTGCTATTATCATTCCTATTATCGAAAGGGTCATCCCTCCAACTGCACTTTGCAACGCGATCGTTCTCATTCGCTTGCTGATATGCAAAAACTCATCCACTTTTTCTAAGGTGCTATCCATTATGACTGCTCCAGCTGCTTCTGCGGTAATATCGCTGTTTTGACCAAAAGCAATTCCAACTGTAGCAGCCATCAACGCAGGAGCGTCATTAATACCATCTCCTAAATAGGCTGTTTTGTGTATCTTTGTTTCTTTTACAACAATATCAACTTTTTCTTCAGGACTTTTACTTGCATACACTTCTTTAATTCCAACCGAATTGGCCAAATATCTCACTTCTTCTTCCCGATCCCCAGAGATGATCATGACTTTGCTGATTCCATGTTTAGGTTGTAGATGCTGAACGAAAGAAATACTATCGGCGCGTGGAGAATCTCTAAAGCGGTAATGTGCTGCTAATTGATTATCGACAAGAATGACGCATTCAAGTCCCATGCCTTGAGGCAATAAAACAGCATCTTTTTCTAATCCAAATTTATCGAGATGTTTTCGACTAGTTATATAAACTTCATGTCCGTCAACAGTTCCTTTCAGTCCGGCTCCTTGTGGCTCACTAATATGCTTTGCATCAACTAACTTTATTTTATCCTCTTCTGCTTTTTCAAGTATTGCACTTGCTAACGGGTGTTTGGAATACCTCTCCATGCTTGCTACTAACTTTAATATTTCCAATGGATCGTTCCTGTTATAGACAGTCTGTTCCGTTAGAGTTGGTTTACCATAAGTTAACGTTCCAGTTTTATCAAATAACATTGTTTTACATTGATCAAATTGCTCAAGTACAATGGGATTTTTAATTAAAATACCTCGTCTTGCACAAAAAGAAATGGATCCAATGATCGCGACAGGTATTGCAATTAATAGTGGACAAGGTGTTGCAATCACCAGCACTGCCAAAAAACGAACCGCTTCTCCGCTAAACATCCAGGCTAATATGGCAATGATAACAGCAATAGGTGTGTACCAAGCTCCTAATTGATCTGCTAGTCTCCTCATGTGAGGACGTTTTTGTTGCGATTCGGACATCACTTGCATGATCTTTGCGTAACGTGAATCCTGAGCTAGTTTTGTTGCTTTTATTGTTAGGGATGTATTTCCATTAATAGAGCCTGAAAGTACCCCTGTTCCAGGCGCTTTTTCGATTAGAAAAGGCTCTCCCGTCAGATATGATTCGTCCATAACACCATTCCCGATAATGACTTCGCCATCCACAGGACAGATTTCATGAGGGAATATTAGAATACTATCTCCGACTGTAATTTTATCTACGGAGATATCTTCAATCAAATCATCTTTTTTTCGATGGGCTGTTGTCGGGGCTCGCTTTGCAAGCACTTGAAGCATTCGAGAAGCTGTTCTGATGGCATAGTTTTCAAGAGTTTCTCCACCAGATAACATTAAAACAACTAATGATCCCGCTAGATATTCTCCAAGTATAATTGAAGTGACGATAGACATTCCTGCTAGTAAGTCGGAACCGAATTCAAAAGATACGAGTTTTCGTAGAAGATCGAAAACGAGAATACTTCCTCCTATCCCCAATGTAATATAGAGAGGGTATTGAGAAAAAGCTTGAAGTTCGGGAATTAGAAATCGAAAGATTAAATGGGCTGTGATGGCAATAATCGCTAAAATGGCAATATAGCCTTCTATGCCGATGATGTTGGCTTTATTGTCTTTTTTTTGCACATTTGAATTCATAAGATTAATCCATTTTGTGCTGAATTCAATTAATGAAAGCGATCCCTTTGGAGTGCGTGTCGCTTGAGGCTAAGAAAAAATTGATCTAAATCTAGAATTCACTTCGTTAGCTCGGTAGAGCGTCTGTTCAAAGCCCGGAGTGACGTAAGGAACTCCGGGTAAATAGATAATAAATAGAGCCCCTTAGGGCGACTCAAATATGCAACAATATACTTACACCCTTAATAATCAGACACACAAACCACTCGAAATACTTCTACGTAATAATCTCTTATTTGAGTCGCTCTAACGAGCTCTAATTCTTTTTTTATTTTTCCCGGAGTTCCTTACGTCACTCCGGGCTTTGAACAGACGCTCTACCGAGCTAACGAAGAAAATTCTAGATTTAGATCAATTTTTTCTTAGCCTCAAGCGACACGCACTCCAAATGGATCGCCATTCTCGATGATCTCTGTTAATCTATTCTGTTACCAATTCAAATTAGCATCACAGTTCTTATTGAATTTTGCTGAAGTCCAAAATTTCGTCAAAAAGGTTAAACACCTTTTGGAGTAATGCTAAACGATTCTCTCTAACTTTTGGATCATCGGCCAAAATTTTCACTTCATCAAATAAAGTCGCTAAAGCCGGTTGCAAAGTTGCTATCAGTTTATATGTTTGGCTATAATCATGTTCAGCTAATGCCTCTTTAAATTGAATCGCTTGTTTTTCCAATAATTCATTTAATGATTTTTCAGCCGGCTCTTTTAACCATTCTTTCAACACAGCACCTTTATGATGCCCATTCAATTGCCCTTTAGCTCTCTTATAAACCTCATATAAGGAACTAAACTGACCAGCAGCCTGTTTCCTAAATTCATGCAAGGCTTTAACTCTGCTGTATGTATCATAGATGTCATCAAATCCACGTGAAAGACTTGCTTCGATCTCATCTTTATTGAAACCATAATCTTGGAAAACTGTTTTAATACGATTTGTAATAAAAGCTAAAATCTCATCGATAATTTGTTTTCTATCTTTGATCGTTACTTCTGGAAAGTGGTTTGTGCATTTCGTTAAACATTCATTTAACGAAAGATTAAATTTCCCTTGAATGAGTATTTTAATAATTCCAAGCACTTGTCTACGTAAAGCATAGGGATCGCTTGAAGATGTTGGTTTCAACCCGATGCTATAACATCCGATTAAATTATCGAATTTATCCGCTAAACTTATTAGTATACCTGTTTCACTTTCGGGGAGAGGGGCATTTTCGCCGCGTGGCATCCAATGCTCTTCAATCGCCTGAGCAACTTCTGGATCTTCTTTGTGAGCTGTTGCGTAATATCTGCCGATAATTCCTTGCAATTCTGGAAATTCATAGACCATATTTGAAGCAAGATCGGCTTTTGAAAGACGTGCCGCCCGTTCTGCCTTGTCTGGAGAACTAATTTCCAATGCCTTTTGCAATATTTTTGTATGAGCAATGATCCGTTCAACTTTTTGAAATACAGTTCCTAGTTCCTTTTGAAAGGTCACTTTTTTTAATTTTTCATTAAAATTTTCAAGAGGAATTTTTAAGTCTTCTTCATACAAGAACACTCCGTCAGAAAGACGTGCAGAAAGTACACGTTGATTTCCTTGACGAATTTGATCCGTAGGAGGGACGTTGGCGGTGATAACAAACGCATTTTTTAATGTGTTGTCAGGATTGAGAGCGGGGAAGTACTTTTGGTGTTCGACCATCTCTGAAATGAGCACTTCTTTCGGAGCTCTTAAGAATTTTTGATCAAACGTCGAAAGGGTAAGATGTGGCCACTCGACAAGATTTAATACTTCAGCCGATACTTTTTCACGAGCTACAGCTTTCATTCCAAACTGCTTCTCAAGATCATTTAATTGTTTATTAATACTTTCAGAACGTTCTATCGGATCTGCCATGATATGATGCTGACGCAATGTGTTCAAATAATCTTTAGGAGCGTTAATTTCAAATGTACCTGAATCGAGCTGACGATGACCGCTAGACGTTTTGCCAGAGTAAATATCACCGATGAGGAATGGGATCACATCTGTACCGAATAAAGCTACAATCCAGCGTAGTGGACGAGCGAACATGATGTCGAGATCGGCCCAGCGCATTTTTTTGGGGAAATCGATATTGAGAATGAGAGAGGGGAGTTGTTCCGCTAAAATTGCTGCTGTCGCGCGGCTCTCTTGACGGATGGTTCCAAATAGATAATCTGTTCCTTTGATTGAACGAATTTCTACTCCTGAAATTTGCCCTTTACGTATAGCTTCAAGTGTCGGGGCAGTAATATTTATGCTTCTAAAAAATCCTTCTCCTGCAGGTTTTAGTTGTCCCGTCTCAGAATAAATTTGATCCAATGAAGGACCTTTTTTTTCTTGAGTTTGTGAAGGCTTGCCTTTAGCTAATCCATGGACGATGATGGCAAGACGACGAGGCGTTGCGTAGGTGGAAATCCGTTCGAATGGGATTTTTTCCTTTTCTAATAATGTGCGGATCGATTTTTCTAAGTTGGCAGTTCCGATAGGAACAAAATTAGCAGGAAGCTCTTCGGAGCCAATTTCGAGAAGAAAATCTGCTGTATCATCGGGACGGATATTTATTAAGTTTTCCGGAATTTTCATATCTCTCGGAGGCAATGCTTCTTTTGCTTTTTGACGATGGATTAAAGGAAAACCCTGTTGACGACGACTCTCGATATATTTTTCGGCCACTTCTTTGGCAAGGTCACGAATGCGACTGATGTATCCGGTTCTTTCTGTGACTGAGATGACACCACGAGCATCAAGCAAGTTGAAAGCATGAGAAGCTTTTAAAACAAAGTCATAAGCAGGAATAGGTAAATTTTCTGCTAGTAATTGTTTGGATTCTTTTTCATAGTCTTCAAAATGTCGATGCCACATTGATGTTGTGGCTTTTTCAAAGTTATAATGACTCCATTCAATCTCGTTACGACGGTAAATATCTCCATAGGTTAAGTCTTCAGTCCATTGTAGATCGAAAATGCTATTAACCTTTTGGGCATACATCGCTAAACGTTCAATTCCATAAGTAATTTCACCTGTAATAGGACGTAATTCAACACCCCCAACAGCTTGGAAGTAGGTGAATTGTGTGATTTCCATCCCATCCATCCAAATCTCCCAACCCAATCCCCAAGCACCCAAGGTCGGCCCTTCCCAGTCATCATGAACAAAACGGATATCATGATCTTTAAGATTGAATCCAAGCGCTTCTAAAGATTGTAAATAAAGTTCTTGAATATTCGGGGGAGATGGTTTAAGAATAACTTGGTATTGAAAATAATGTTGTAGGCGATTGGGGTTTGTGGCATAGCGGCCATCAGTGGGACGACGTGAAGGTTCAATGTAGGCAGCGCGATAGGGCTCAGGACCAAGTGCACGAAGGAATGTCGCAGGATTAAAGGTTCCTGCTCCTACTTCAAGGTCATAACCTTGGTGGAGAACGCAACCTTGTTTTTCCCAAAAATTAGTGAGATTTCTTAAAAAATTTTGAAAAGTCATAACCATAAAATTTAATCCTGCATAAAATACGTGTATACTCAGAGTAGTTTACACATTAACAGATTTTTATACCACACGCGGTTAGGTTATGTACATTTCGACTGCGCCAAAGTCCCCGCGGTTGAACGATCGTAACCTGCCCTATATTATTAAATATTGGGCAAGTTACGATCGTTCAACCGCGGGGGCTTTCGCGCAGTCCAAATGTGCATAACCTAACCGCTTGTGGTATATCTCAATTAGCTTTAATAAAAAATGGAATTAAAATGAATTTGGATAACGAGAATGAAATTCTAAAAGAGGACAAGACAAGCCCTACTTTTTCTGAGGATGAACTCCCTTTTGTGACTATTATTATTCCAACATTGAATTGTGCACAGGACATCCCCCTAACTGTCGATAGTGTTATAGAGCAGAATTATCCTCGATTTGAGATTATTGCAATTGATGCAGGGTCAACGGATCGTACAGTGGATTTATTACAAAGTTATGAGGGTGATGTCGTCAAATTGGCATCGATGACGGAATATAATGTTTACAAAATGATTAATATGGGACTTTTTATGGCAAAAGGGGAGTATATTAATATTATTTTTCCTGGTGATTTTTATATTCATCGCCATACATTACTAGACATTATGAATCATTCGTTGGAAAATCAAAAACCGGATCTTGTTTATTGTGGCACATTATTACGTGATGGTAAGACAGAAGTGAAATTTCTTTATAGGGAGCTATCTTTAGATTACTTGAGGGTCGGTCAGCAACCAACGAGTTTACAAGGATGCTGGTTTAAAAGGAATGTTTTTAATGTATTAGGAGGGTTCAGAACAGATTTTAAATTGAGAGGGGGATTTGATTTTTTATGTCGATTTTATCTTTCAAAAAAATTTAGTTTTTCTGGATTACATCGAGCTTTGACAGATTATGATTTGCGTTGGGTGACGAGTCGTATGGTTGTCAACCATTTTAGAGAAACGATGAAGACGATCTATCGTTATTTTGGTGCGTGGACGGTTATGCATTGGCTTCTGAAGCAAAAAGATACAGGACGATTTTTTAGATTATGGTTTCGAAGAGTAAAAATTGCTTTTTTTGGAAGATAAAAAAAAGACCGTATCCTTAAGGAAAACGGTCTTTTTTATACTACTTGTAGGTAGAATTAACGTTATATTAACCGCAATTTTTGCAGGCTAACATAGAGTTAACATCAGCAGATTTGTTTTTTCTTGATTTCTTGCAGCCTTTGCAGCCAGCAAGCTCAGATGTTTTATCTTCTTTAACTTTGCAAGCTACTAAATTAGGCACAGCATCTGCATCGCAATTTTTGCAAGCGAGTAAACGCTTCTTAGTCTTCTTTGGGCAGCCTTTGCAAGCAGCTAATTCAGATTTTTTATCTTTTTTGCCTTTGCAAGCTAAGACATTTGCTTCTTCATCAATATCGCAATTTTTGCAAGCAAGTTCGCCTTTCTTAGGTTGTTTTCTTGGGCAGCCTTTGCAATCAGCAGCAGCATTAACTGGAGCAGCAGCTTCTTTTACTTCAACTTTAGCATCTTCTAAGAGGATATCTTCTTTAGTGCATTTTAGTTCAGAAGCATCACAAGCTAAAGCACCAGGTGCAATTCTTTTTTCTTCCATGATGACAAGAATTTTAGCATCTGCATCAACATCTGCATCAACATCATCGTCTTGGTCTTCGATATCAGCTTTAGGTTGTGTTGTAACTGGGCTTGTATTAGTTGTAACAGGCTTTGGTTGTGTTGACATTTTTGCATCATCAGCATTCAAAGTGAAAAAGCTGCAAGCTGTGATTGCAAACAAACAAATAAATCTATTTAACATGGTTTCTCCATAGGATGTTAGTTTAGTTAAAAACCCGGATAAGGTTAAAGCTGTCTTTACGATTAAGCGAATTTTGGTATATCTTTGCTTTTTGTTAATTAGTAAAAACACTCTGGGAATTAGTATATTTTAATGATTGTTAAAGTCAAGTAAAATGAAAAACTTGATATTATAAACAATATAATAAAAATTTTAAAGTAAGATTGTTTGTGTGTTTATAATTTTAATTATATTGTAATTTGATTGTTGTGTAGTTTGTATAATAAGGATTGGTTTTTAATAAATTTTTAATAATTGTTAGCTTTATATTTTTCGTTATGTTATCATGGTCGTAATATTAATTTAAAATTGGTTGAAAAATGATAGGATATGGCGATTTAACACCAGAAGAGTGGATACAGTGGTTTAAAGATCACGGCGAAAAAGAATTTCAGGCTAAACAATTCTTAAAATGGATTTACGAGAAGGGTGTCCTCAATTGGGAAGGGATGACAAACCTTAGTAAAGATTTGCGTGAAAAATTATCGCAACATATCCGATTGTCAACATTGAAGCTTGTTCGTGTAACTGAATCCAAAGATTTGGAAACTTTTAAGTTTTTATGGGAATTACACGAAGGAAATTTTGTAGAGACAGTACTTATTTGTTCTGAATCTCGCCGAACTGTTTGTGTCTCTTCTCAAGTAGGATGCCCGGCACGATGTGCGTTTTGCGCTTCGGGTCAGCAAGGTTTTTCAAGAAATTTACGTCCAACAGAAATCATCGAGCAGATTATTTTAATCAATCAATGGCTATCGAAAAAGAATGAAAGAGTCTGTCATGTCGTCTATATGGGCATGGGAGAGCCTCTCAAAAATTATGAAGCTGTCATGCAATCAATCAGATTGCTTTGTCATCCTGACTTATTAAACATCTCTCAAAGACGTATCACGGTATCAACTGTTGGTATCGTGGACGCCATTAGAAGGATGGCGAATGAAGGCCTGAAAGTGAATTTAGTTCTTTCATTGCATGCCCCAAACCAGCTTATCCGCAAAAAAATCATTCCATATGCTAGACAGTATCCTTTAGACGATATTTTGAGTGCCATGGATGAATATTCCAAGCAAACGAAGCGTGATATTACATTTGAGTACACCTTATTAGCAGGTGTGAATGATCATCCTGATCACGCGCATGAGTTAGCTCACCTATTGAAAGGAAAACAGTGCACTGTTAACCTAATCCCCTATAATCCGGTTCCTGGAATAAGGTTGCACCGTCCTGACAAGAAGGCTATAAAAGATTTTCGTAGTGTGTTGTTTGGTTGCAAGATTGTGAATACCTGTCGATATACGAAAGGGGATGATATTGCTGCAGCTTGTGGTCAGCTTGCTATGCAAGAGAAACAAGCGATGAAGACGTCCTTGCCGATTGTTAAAGAGTAGAATCAAAACCTACTCGCGCAAAAAATTCAACACAAAAAACGAAGACACTAAGAGCGCGCGCCTTCTTAGTGTCTTTGTGTCTTTGTGTCTTTGTGTCTTTGTGTTTAATTTGTACGAGCCTCTGGAATGTTTCACGAAATAATTGTTAGTGTGTATTCAGTATCCCAATAGCTGTTGTTAGAGGTGGCGCAAGAAATTCAACAAAAAGACACGAAGACACGAAAAGTTGCGCGTGGTTTAACGGTTGTTATTTTTGAAGCTCTTCAAGAATCGTATTTAGTTCGGTTAGCGCTTTTTTCATATCTATTCTTTTTTTTGGTTCAATCCGAATTAATTTTTTAGCTAATATCAATTGCTGAATGGCAATACTTCGATCTTTTTCTGAGAGGCCTTCATTTTGAATCGCATCTAATTGTTGAACGAGATTTTCTTTCAAGTATTCCAAATCTAATAAGCGTATTTTATCCTGAGGTAGGTTTGACGCTTTTAAATTGTGTATATCTTCAAGAATGGTTCTAATTTTTAGATAAATGACACTCTTTTTCTTAGCGATTTCACCTTCACTTAATTGCTTTTCTATTTTGGTTAATCGTAAAATATCTTCATCAATAATTGCATCGATTTCGCCTTGCTTTGCTTCTTTAAATAGTTTTATTTTATTTTCACTTAAGACATATTTTTTGCCTGTTACTTCTTCATAAAGTGTGACTCCAAAGCTAAAACAATCTGATTTTGTTGATGCCTTATTGCCACTTACAACTTCAGGAGCTGAGTAAGTGTCGGTGTAAGTAAAAATCCCTTGATTTACTTTTACTGTCGAACCCAAATCTCCTAACAATCCCTTTTTATCTCCACCGTCAGCCTCATAAAAAATATTGCTTGGCTTAACATCTAAATGAACGTATCCTTTTTCATGCATCGCTGCAAGAGCTTTACCTGCACCACACAATACCTGAAGATTATGTTTCATGAAGTCTTCACTTTCAAAATTTTTAAATAGTGCATTCGCTGTACCTAATTGGATTTGAAGGGATTCAGTTTCAGTTCCGGTAATATAAGCAGGGATTAAATTTGGAATTCCTTCGCTTATAAGTTTTTCGAGCAATTCCATTTCTTTTTTGCTGAGTGATTTAAGAGCTTTAAAAGCTTCTGTGTCATAACTTTTATTGAGAAGGGATACCCAAGCATATTTTGTAGTCTGCTGGAGTTTCACTGCGTTGAATACTTTTTTTGAACCACCGGTTCCAAGGACTGCTGTAGGCTCTTTTATAAAAATATCACTATTGGGCATGATCATGGCATCATAGGTCTGATTTTCTCCACTCTCTACTGAATCTAGATGTTTGACTTTTTCAGGAGATCCTATGGCGAGACTTTTTCCAATTGATATAAGCGTATTTAATAGTATTTTTTGTGTTTCAGGATCTATTCCGAAAGGACTTTTTTTAAAGGCTTCAATTTGTGTAACGGTTAATATTTTGCCGAGAGGCTTTAAGGTTTTATGAGCTGTAGTATTATTAAGATTTTGACTGGCCAAAGTAGGAGCAAATAGGGTTATGATTTTATTTACGACTTGCTTTTGTTTTTCGATTTCGACGGTAATGCCTTGAGCTTCTAGATGACCTAATTGTGCAGCTTTTTCGATGTAACCCAATGCTTCTTTTTCATCAATTTCTCGACTTTGAGTATTTCCAAAATTTCTACTTAATTCCAAATGAACTTCAGCAAGCCGAAAATATCTCTCTGCTTCTATTCTATTGTTTTGTTTGGGATTTTTTTCCAGAGCAAGTGGAACATAAGTTTTAATGAGGAGTTGAGTAAGTTTTCTTTCTTCATTTTGAATTCGTCCTTCAAGAGGAGATAAACCTAGAAAGGATAAAATCCTTAATATCCAACTTGAAGCTTTTAATTTATCGAATTCTTCTCTTCTTTGGTGAATATCGTGATCGATTTCAGATAACAATTTGAATCTGTTTTCTAGTTGTTTTGGTTTGCTTTCATCATTATAAGTGTCACCTATTTCTTTAAATTTTCTTTCAATTTTTTTTTGGAAGGCATCTGATAAAGGGGAGGTGGAAACTGGAGTTTCGGTATTATGGCTATTTTCTACTTTCTTTGGAGTGATTGGTGATGCTGGTGTTGCATTCATGAATAATCTCCTAACAATTTAATTCTAGTTGCTATTAAAATTATATCATATAATAATATTTAATTGTAATAATTAGTTCAAAGTAATTATTTAATTTAATTTATATTAATTTATAACTAAATAAACGACAAAAAGAATAAAAAAGGACGAAAAGGACGAAAAGGACAAAAAACGACCTAAACGACAATTATTTAGTGCTTATGTCCTTTGCGTCCTTTACGTCCCTTAAGTCCTTTAACATCAACAATGGCTGTTGCACAAACTCATTGAACTGTTATTCTTTAACAAGAACATCAGAAAAATAATAATCTTCAATAGCTTTTCTTTGGCGGGAATTCAAATTGATAACAGGCCTTTGTTGCTTAACAAAAGCAATGGCTTTTTCAACAGAGCACGCTTGATCACTTGGTAAAATCTCATTCCAGTACTTTAAGATATAGCACACAACTATTGTGGCACTTCTTCCTCTTCCGGCTTTGCAATGTACATATACGGCTTTATCTTGGAGAATTTGTTCTCTAAGAAATGCGACGCCTTCTTTGATTGCATTTAAGGGAACAGCCTTAAAGTCTTCAGTTATAATATGTTTCTGAGTGATTTTTTTAGCAGCCCAATCATGATGAGTGACAGGTACGCTAAACCAACCAGGTGAATAAATTTCAAAGTCTTCAAGTAAAGTCAAAATTGAGTGAGCTTTTTTTGAAATTGAGTCGTGATGCTCTTTATTTTTCAATGGAATTGCTCCCAGGATAATTTTTCCTTCTAGTATGGTATTCCACCAAACTTGGGATTGTGGGTACAGTGTCGTTTTGAATAGGCTAAAAATGAGTGATCCGTGATATAACAGCTGCTTTCGACGAAAATAAATGGTTGCGATAATGCCAAATAGATTACCATTGATAAAAATTTTAGAAAATAATGGAGAAATCTTATTAGGATGTTTTGCATGGATGACTTTAACGATCATCAAATTCATGCATTGTAAAGAGATGAATGAAAAAGGATTGAAAATCCATCGATTCGTCCATTCAGTGATTTTATTTTGTTTAGGCTCGCGAATAGGAAATTGAATAGGATTAGATCCACGGTCATTACTTAGAGGAATTAGAGCCATAAACACCTATTTTATAAGTTTATATCAATCTAAGATACTATTATTATTTTGTCAAGTTGTATAATTGATTGTTTTATGTGGAATATAATTAAGTAATATGTGAAAATAGCAGCTTAAAAAATCTAATTATTAATTTTTGTTTAAGATTTAATAAAAAATATAAAACATAGGAATTTTATGTCGACTTTTTCGTTATCATCAGCATCCTCCGCATCACCAAGTTCAGGAATGGACTTATCAAAAGCAGAAGTCGTATCAACAACAACACAAGTTAAAACGACCACGGCATCTGGTGTATTATTGTCATCAAAAACAACCTCATCTGCTCCATTAGAAGAGCCTGTATTTAAAAAAGTAAAACGATCTGAAAGTGATACAGAAAAAAACTTATTTTGGAGTTATAAGGATCTTGCTGATATTGATTTGGAAAAACACTACCCATGCCCTATTGAAGAACAAATTCAAATTGAAAGATATAAAGCTTCCACATTCATAAGTAAAAAGAGATGCAGAAGTATTAGGGATATCTGGGAAAGATTTACCTACTGGGTTACTTTACCAATTGTAAAGTGTAGAAAGAAAAAAGGAGATCCCGATCCAGTAAAAAAAAGGTGTTGCTGTTCTTTAGAATCACTTTTCCTTATTGGTTCTGCTTTAGCGACTGATATAGCTAAACAAAAATATAGTTATGAAATTCCTTATAATAATACTGTTAATGCCGTTGCAACTGTGGTTACCGGAGAAAAAATTGTTGGTGATCATGAAGAAATTCGGCAAAAGTATGAAGCAATGGTATATTCATTATCTACTGTATATGAAAGTGAAGGCAAAAAGTTATTAGAAAAATTTGTAAGTCAAACACCGGATCCCGATGCATCATTTGAATGTGAGTCCTATAAAATTGCTTTAAAGATATTGGCAAAAAAAGAGGAAATTGAAAAATGGTTTGAAGAAAAGGCGGGAATAAATCCTGATGAGATCAAAAAAATATTTAAAGGGTTATTGGACCCCATAATGGTAATAAAATTTGAAGTCGAAAAACAGAATAAAATATTGGAAACACGAGCGAAATTAGCTCTTTATTCACTCGTTCAGCCCTTAACTAAACGATTCTCAAAAGTGGATGAAAAAGCAGAAAGCAAAAGTGCTGCGAAAGGCGATGAGAAACAACAGGCAGGAAAAGTTGATAAGGATAAAGGACAAAGAAGACAGGGCAGTGTATCACTTAAAGCGGAAGCAAAAAGAAGCACCTTTGAATATAGCGATAGTGATGATATTGATAGTGATTTGGAAGATGGCAAAGAGCATAAGGAACATATAAGCCCAGTTTTCAGCCCAAAAAGGAAAGAGTCAGGGCAAGAAAGCTCAGCTCAAGTAAGACCAGTATCAACCGAAAAAGAAGAACATAAAGAAGGGGATGGCGATAATGGTATAGCTCCATCAAAAGAAATCACTAGTGAATTGGGTGCGCCAAAACAAGAAAGCAGTTTTTTTGTTAGAGAAAGTTATCCCGAGGCTCAAATTTATTATCTAAAGGTTCGTGTTATGCAAGAAAAAGACAAAACTAAGAGTGCTGAATTAATGCTTGCTTCTGAAAAAGGAATGACTGCATATCAGCAATTAGAAATTTTGCGTAAGGATTTCGATAGTTTTAAGTCTTCTCAAGAAACATTAACAAAAAAACACAAAAACAAGATAAAAAAACTCAAGGCTAGAATAAAACGATCAAAAGAATCTTCAAGAAATGTGGAAATTTCTTTTGATAGATTCAAAACTGAAATATTTGAAAAATTCAAAATTGATATTCAAGCAGTTCATGATAATCACAAGAAAAAAGTGGAACAAGTCGAAAAGGAACAGAGTGAATACAATCAGAAAGTAGGTCAAGTCCAAACAGCACAAGAGGACAATAATCTGAAATTAGGTCTACAGGGCAGCCGAGTTGAATTCCTAGAAAAAGTGTTTGAAGTGACTAAATCGCAAATTCAAGAGCAAAGAGAAAAAGCTTCAACTTTAGAAAAAACAATCAAAAAAGTATCTGACACATCGAGTAAACAAGTAGCATCTCTTGAAAGATCGATAGGTCAGGTTAAAGCTGAATGTGCGGAGTTGATACCATCTCTACAGAGTGATGTGGGTCAATTAAAACAACAATTATTATTATTAGATAAGGGATCTAAAGATTCTCATGCATCCCTACAAACTAGAGTGGAAAGTTTAGAATCTCAAGCTAGTCGATCTCAACAAAGCGCAGCTCAAGTTGTTGTAGGCGATTCCAAACAGTCTATGAGCATATTGAATCAGCAAATGCCTCAGAGTCAACAATCTCCTCAAGCATTTACAAGACAGTTACAAGTACAAACTCCTATTAAGGCTGTAGTTGAAGATCGTCATTTTGGGGTTAGCGGATCTGGAGCTGGAGGCGGTGCAGGGGCGGCGGCAGGGGCAGTCGCAGGGATTGGAGTTAGATCAAGTTTAGTTGGTAGTGCTAGTAAGGTTGGTGTTTATGATTCCCCAATAGATGTAGAAGGATATAAGGCACGTATGAGATCACAATCACTTCCGAGATCGGGAGAATCAAGGCCAAAACCAGTCCACGAAGGAAGAACAGTGTCATTAGAAAGCAAGGAAGGAGTCAGAGCTGCCCAATCATCATCATCTAGTGGATATAGTAGCTATGATGCATTGCGATATTCGAGGGATTCGGAAGCAAGTAATTCTTCTTCTTACACACCTGAGCATAGAGCTAGGTTGGAAGAATCACAAAAAAGACATCGCCGTGAAATGGAAGATAGTGCTCGAAAAGGTGCTGCGGGAAGGGCTATGTTAGAGCATGCATACCAGAATCCTGATTTGTTTAAATCCAAACCTGGATAGTAGCAATTAATCGATGTGTATCTTGAGCTAATAATAAATTGAAAACCACATAAAAGAAAAATATTTTATTAAGGCTTCATTAGTTGCTCTTGTTTACCCCCGGATGGGGGTTATGGCCTGATAGCCCAGGGTAAGCAATGCGAAACCATTGGCGATCAGGCCATAACCCCCATCCGGGGGGATAGCAAAACGCAAACATGCTATCAAACTGATAACGTCGTTTCTTTATTTTTAATCAAATTTTTCTTAACCTCACTCCAAAGGTTAGCGTCAAATATAGACATGTTGACACATATGGCACTTCATAACAAAGCGAAAGAGGACTTTCGCACTCCAAACGCTTTGCGTAGCCTTGAAAATAGCTTTTCTTAATGAATCGCGTAGCGTTTGGAGTGCGAAAGTCCTCTTTCGCTTTGTTATAAAGCGCCAAATTTATATATATGTCTTGAATTTACACTTACCTCCAAAGAGATTCTAATGTTGTAATTAAACCACTTCCAAAATACTGCTTAGAGGAGACTAGCCAATTTTTCCTAGGTTACCGAGATTACGTTGAGCTGTATTTATGAATGCTTCTATGTTTTTGTCTTTGTCTTTATTACCATTTGAAATAAGTTTATTATACCATTTTTTTGCTGCTATTTCGTCTTTTTGGCCTTCAAAAATTTCACCAAGTCGTAGTTGAGCCTTCGCTTGAGCCCTCGCTTGAGCCTTTAGTGCATCCGAATATGCTTTCGGATCCATCTTTTCTTTTTCATTCGGATCAATTTTATTATTTGCAGCCTTCAAATAATACTGAATAGCAAGTTGCAGTGCGATGTCTTGGTATTCGCGGGGTTTATCGGTAGATTCACTTAATTTTTTATAATAGCTTCCCATAAATAATAGAGAAGGTGTATGGCCACATCGAGCTGCTAATTTTAAGTTGTTAAGGATTTCAAGATCTTTTGCATTTATTGCTTTAATATCTTTGGGTTGTGTACGTGATAATATAGTCAATTCCTCTTTGAAACGGTTTGCTGCATTAAAATGAGATTGGCCTCTTTGATGATCTTGCTTAATATTTTCAAGATCAAATTTATTTGTTATCGGACTGGGAAGGATATCTTCTTCTTCGAATCGTGGATTAATGAAATTATAATGATCTCTTAAATCTTTAAGTTCTTTAATTAAATTTTTTTCTTGTTTATAAAATTTATTTATTTTATAAGCTGTTCTTGTGAAAAACGAATTTTCTAATTCTTTTTCATGAGAAGTTAAAATTTTATAGATGTGACCAGCAAAAACATCAAATTCTTTTTCATTTTTTAATGTTAGTATATTCTTCTTAAAAAAGTCAATAAAGCTTCGTGCATCAGCTTTTCCATTTTTGCTAAAAATCGAAGAAGGTACAAACAATGCTTGTTGTATTGGTTTGGGTGGAATTTTCATTATACACCTCAAAAATGGAATTTAAGTTCTTATATACTGTCGGAATCCCATTGCATTAAAGTTTCTTCTAAATTTTTAACTGATTGCTTTAATAATCGAATTCTATTTTAAACTAATTAAATATTTAAACTCTTTGCAATCCAGAGGCATCCCATTTATTTATGGATTTCTCTAGATTTTCAATAGCTTGTATTAATGATGAAGTTATTTTATCAAGAATTTCATTGTTGGTACCAGTTTTTATTGTATGTTCTTTCTGAAGAGATTCTAATTGATGTTTTACTGACTTTATTTTCTTTATTAACATCTTTATTTGTTTTTTATCCTCTACAGAAAGAGTTCCATTTTTTGTGTAGAACTCTATATCTCCTTCTTTTTCGATCTTTGATTTTTTTCTTAACAAAATAATTGCCTTATTAACTACATGCACTTTTTTATATAATTCAATGATAGGCTGATAAAATTTGGAATTTTCTTCATCCCTTAGTCCTAAAGTTTCTAAGTCTTGAATTGTAGATTTTATGGGAACATTTCCAGAAAACACAAAATCATTAATTTTAATAAAATTATCACAAATTTTTAGTGCAATTTGATAATTAGATTTCTGATCTTCGTTCTGTATTTTTTGTTGCAAGTAGGAATTAGTTTTTTCGAGTAATAATTCCAAATCCTTATCTTCAATTGTGGCTATATTTAAGTCTTTAATAGTATTAACTATTTCAAAATTTGATTTTGCATTATCACTCAATTCATTAATTTTAAATTTATTATCATTCAATTGTATTAAATATTTGTTAATGCGATCCAAATGTTTTTGCGATTGTTTTTTATATTCAGTAAGATTTTCAGTTTTATCATCTTTTGCTTTTTGGAGTTCTTGAAGAGATTTTGCAAAAAGAATTACTTCCTCTTTTATTTTTCCTATTAGATTCTGTGATTTATTATCTAAATCAGAAATTTCTTTAGGAATAGGATCTTTTTGGGTAAGATATAAATGAGCTCTTTCAGCACTTATTCTTTCATCTGGATCACGTCGAATTAACTTTCTTGCAACAATCAATTGTTTAATAGCTAACTGAATTTGTTCAGGAGTAAGTTTTTTGTATTTTTCTAAATCTTCCAATTTAATTTTTAATTTTTCATTATGTTCTTCTAATAATAATATTGATCCGGTGTCTGAATCAATCTCAGAAAGTTTATCTTCATTTTCTCTTATTATCTCTTGCCTATTATTGATTTCTTTCATTATTGCATCAGGATTTAAGGCCAATCTTAAAAAATTAATTTGTTCATCAATCTCAAAATCAATTTGGGGTTGGGATTTATTTTGAAAAAGCTCTTTTACGTCCCTACCCTTATGAAGTCTTTCATAATGATCTGAGGTTGCCGACTGAAATAAACAGACTCCAAAGCTAAAACAATCGGAAGCCTGAGAAATTTTTTGTCCGGTTAAAACTTCGGGTGCGGCGTGCGTTTTTGTAGCTCCATAAAAAGAATCTGGATGACCAAACGTAAATGCTGAACCAAAATCTCCAATTTTTCCAATTAATTTTCCATCTTTATCTATCTCATAAAAAAAGTTTGCTGGTTTTAAGTCATTATGAATGAATCCTTTTTTATGAATTCCCGCTAAACCATTTGCAATCCCTTGCATTATTTCTAATCTTTCACTCATATTTCCTTCTATTGTAAATAATTGCTCGACCAAATGATGTTTTTGTTGTACCAAAATACCAATATCTTTAATGGGTTTCATTATATTCTTGGCACCTGCGTTGTTTAAAGCCTTAAGAATATTTTGTTCTTTATCAAAGTCTGCTAGATCAAATGATTCAGAAAATCCGAAAGAAACTAGCGATTCTGTATTTTTAAGATTCATTGAAGTGTATACATGTTTTGTTGCACCGGCCCCAGACTTTTTACTCTTATCCTGAATGACAATGTCCCCTTCTTTACTAATAAATGTTTCGTAGGTTGGATTACTCCCTTTCTGTCCTTCTAACATATTATCTGGAGAATGCTTGGATAACTCCTTTCCTATTCCTTTTAGTGTGTTGAAAAAAATCACTCCTCTTTCTTGTGTGTCTGCAAATTGATTAGTTTTTATTTTTGTTATTTTTTCATTATCTAAAATCTTCGTGATTGGTTGTAGATTACGATGAGCAATCATCGTTCCTCTCTTATAGTAACGATCTTCACGTATTTTTTTTGGTGCAAATGCATCTACGATTTCAATAATTCGTCTTTCCTCTTGTAAAGTTGCTTTAAATAATTCTTCGGCTGCGGGTAAATATTCTTCAGCCTCATTAAATCCATACTTTCTTGCTTCTTTATAAGCTTCAACAGCATTTCTTTTCTCGCCTAACTTTACACAAATATTTGCAATTTTAAACTGAATTTGCCCCTTTTCTTGGTTATTAGTTGCTTTTTCATATTCTTTGATAAATTTATCTTTTTGATTTTGTAAGGGTACTTTAAGTTTAATAAGGTCGTTAGCAATTGCTATTTCTTCAGTTTTAATATCATTATCACTTTTAAATAAGCGTCTTATAAAACTAAGTTCTTGATAATCTTGACGCCTTAAAAGTACATTTTCATCTCTTTTATTAAGCGTTTCGATTTCTTTTCCCAAAATTTGTAATACATTTATAACATCAGTGGATATTGGGCGAGTTGAGACTTTTGAAGGAGCAGATGAAGTAGCTAGGTGAGAAGCTGCTTGAACTTGCGAGCTACTATTCTCTGATTTTAAACTTTCGGTACTCATAATAAATACCTCAATTTATAATAAATAAAAAAATATGTTTTAAAAATCGATAACTTTATTATAACATAATATTTTATTTAATTGTTGAAGATTTTTAATATTATTTGTTTGAAAATTTAAAGATTAATAGAAATGAAAAAGTTATTATTGAAGATACAGCCATTTTATAACTTGGAATTTGAATTGTTCTAAAGTTTCGGATTTAGATGATCGTAAAATAGATCCATATTGCTAATATTGAGATATTTACGATCATCGAATCGCGAGAATTTTGGCGCTGGTTGAAATACAAGTTTTAAGCGGGCTGTGGTAAAGAATTAGGCAACTCTAATTTTTGTGAGCGGCTCAATTTTTTGATCTCGATTTCCCTTTTGGTCGCACTAGAGCGATCGGGATGAGACTCTCTGAAGACGATTTTTTCAGGGCTGGAAAAATGGAAAAATTTTGCCCCTTGTGGATTATTGAGATGATCATTAAAACGGCGATCTAAATCAGTCGTAATGCCGGTATAGAGCTTACCCGAATTCGTTTGTATAATATAGACTTCCCATTGCTTCACTTTCATTATTTTTCAATCATCATTATGTTTTTGTTTATTGAAACTGGATTATCGCTTGGTAGCACTTTTCTCGTTCGTTTTTAAGTCTCCAATATCCACGATATCGAATTGATATAATTCTTCCACAAGCCCGCCAGCCTGATAAATGCTCATTGCTGCCATATTTTTTATTTTATCTCTTTTTAACATTCTAGCACTATCAGTTAATTTTGATAGGGTTATTTCATTTAAATCGCTAAAGCATTTCAATGTTTTGCCCATTAATGATCGAAGAACGGCGACTTTTTTTTCGATTTCAGGATTTAATGCCGTTGGTAATTCCGGAAGGGCTATGTAAGAACATGCATGTCAGAATCCTGATTTGTTTAAATCCAGTTTTTAAACCTACAAAAGATTAAGTCGTTTTATTAAGAACTATCCCAAGTTTTTAGGGATATTTCTAGATTTTCAACAGATTGTACTAATAAAGATAGTGTTCTATTAAGAAATCGATCTCTATTTTTAGGATTACTTATATTCATTTTTCTAATTTCATTTTTGATAGAGTATATTTTTTCTTTAATTCTATTTATAGATGCTTCTGTTATTTTTTTATCATTTTCTGAAATATTATCTTTCATCACATAGCAACCAATTCCTGCTATTATTATCCCCTTTGAATTTTTTCTTATCAAGGCTATATCTTCATCATCTGAAAATAACTTTTTATATAGATCGATAAGCTTATTATAATTTTGAAGATTTTTTTGATCTTTTGATGCTAAACATTGTAGATCTAAAATAGTAGTTTCCATGGGGACTTTTTCAGAAAATACAAACTTATTAATATTCATGAAATTGTTCCGAACAGCTAAAAAAATTTGATAATCGGTTTTATTGTTGCTAATTTGTAAGTAACTATTGAATACTTTAGATAGATTCATATCTTCAAGATTAAAGGTGGTGTTTTTCTTGCTTATTACCCTTATAAATTTAAGAAATTCTTTCGCTTTATTGCTTAATTCATTGAAATTAAATAATTTATTTTCCTTTAACATTAATAAGTATTTTTTGATACGATCTAAATGAGTTTTGGATAGTTTTTGATATTCAGAAAGATTATTAGTTTTGTTTTTTTCTTGAAATTGCAATATTGATTTTGCAAAGAGGATGATCTCATCTTTTATATTATTTATTAAATCTTGTGATTTATTATCTAGCTCATAAATTTCTTTAGGAATAGCAGTCTCTTGATTGAGATATATATGAGCTGTTTCTGCACTTATTCTTTCTTCAGCATCAAGTCGAATTAATTTTCTTGCTACAACTAATTGTTTAACTGCTAATTTAATATTTTCAGGATCAAGCTCTATATATCTTTCTAAATCTGCTAATTGAATTTTTAATTTTTCATTCTCTATTATTTTCAATTTTCCCCATTGAGTTTTTAAATTCAATTTCCAGTTGGAAATGTGTTTTTCATTTTCTTGAATTTCCTTCTTCTTTTGCGCGATTTCTTTACTTATTTCTTCTTTATTTAAGGCTAAATTTAAAAAACTAATTTGTTCTTCAATTTCATGATCTATTTGATCTTGTTTCTTCATTCGAAATTGTTCATCTTTGCCATCTTCACCACCTAAGATTTGGTTTGAACAAAGGACATCATAATGATCCGAAGTTGCTGATTTAAATAATGAAATCCCTAAGCTAAAACAATCTGCAGCTGTAGTCACTGGAGAACCAGCCATTACTTCAGGGGCTAAATACTTGTCAGTAGTCGTGAATTTAGTAGGAGGCTTATTAATATCAAAAGCAGATCCAAAATCTCCAATTAATCCTATTAATTTGTTATCTTTATCTTTTTTGTAATAAAAATTGGCTGGTTTTAAATCCATATGAATAATCCCTTTTTTATGGATACCGGCTAATCCGTTTGCAATCCCTTGCATTACAGCTAATCTCTCACTCATATTCCCATTCTTTTCAAACAATTCGTCAACGTTATCATATTTTTTTTGAATTACAATTCCAAGATCCTCGTAAGGGTCAATAATATTTGGATTTTCATTTTCATTTTCTTTTAATTTTTTAAGAATATTTTTTTCTCTTTCAAGATCAGAAGGTGTAAAATTTTTACTAAATTCAAATTCAAAGGAAACTATAGATTCTGGTGTTTTAAGATTTATTGCAGTATATACTCTTTTTGTTGTGCCTTCACCAGACTTTTTGGCTTTATCCTGAATGATAATATCTCTTTTTTTTGTAATAGAATCTTCTTTACTAATAAATGTCTCATAACTTTGATTTCCCCCGTTCTGTCCTCTAACTAAGGTGTCAGGAGAATGCTTGGATAACTCTTTTCCTATTCCATTTAATGTGTTGAAAAAAATCTCTCTTCTTTCTTGTGTGTCTGCCAGTTCATTAGTTTTTATTTTTGTTATTTTTTCACTATCTAAAATCTTCGTGATTGGTTGAAGATTACGATGTGCTATTATCGTCCCTCGTTTATAGTAACGATCTTCACGTATTTTTCTTGGTGCAAATGCATCAACGATTTCGATAATTCTTCTTTCCTCTTGTAAAGTTGTTTTAAATAGCTCTTCGGCTGCGTGCAAATATTCTTCTGCTTCTTTGAATCCTAAATTAATAGCTTCTTTATAAGCTTTGACAGCATTTCTTTTTTCGCCTAATCGTACACAAATATTTGCAATCTTAAATTGGATTTGACCTTTTTCTTGGTTATTAGTTGCTTTTTCATATTCTTTGATTAATTTATCTTTTTGATTTTGTAAGGGTACTTTAAGTGTAATAAGGGCGTTAGCTATTGCAATTTCTTCAGTTTTGATCTCTCTATCTGAGAGCCGTTTCCCAAAAACTAGTTGACGGCTTAAAAGTATATTTTCATCTCTTTTATTAAGTTCTTCGATTTCCTTTCCAAAGGCTTGTATTTTCTTTAAGATATCTTGAGAAATAGAAGGAGGGGTTGAAACTTGGGAAGGTTCTGTTGAGAGGGGTTTTTTAGGAGCTGCTTGAATTTGCGAACTATTATTATTTGAATTTATACTTTCGGTACTCATAATAAATACCTCAATTTATAATAAATTAAAAAAAAAGATTTTAAAATGTATAATTTAATTATAACATAATTTTGTTTAATTGTTTGTAGTTTTTAATGTTATTTGTTTGTAAATTTAATGATTAATAGAAATGAAAAAGTTGTTGTTGAAGATTAACCACAGCTCTCTTAAAACTTGGAATTTGAACTGTGCCAAAATCTCGGAATTCGGTCATCGAATCGCGCGAATTTTGCTGCCGGTTGAAATACAAGTTTTAAGCAGGCTATGGTATAGAATTAAGCAATTCCAATTTTTGTGAACGACTCAATTTTTTGATTTCGATTTCCCTTTTGGTCGCGCTAGAGCGATCGGGATGAGACTCTCTGAAGACGATTTTTTCAGGGCTGGAAAAATGGAAAAATTTTGCCCCTTGTGGATTATTGAGATGATCTTTAAAACGGCGATCTAAATCAGTCGTAATGCCGGTATAGAGCTTTCCCGAATTCGTTTGTATAATATAGACTTCCCATTGCTTCGTTTTCATTATTTTTCAATCATCATTATGTTTTTGTTTATTGAAACTTGATTATCGCTTGGTAGCACTTTTCTCGTTCGTTTTTAAGTCTTTCAATTTCTTCCGCTAATTGGGGATTTAAGTCTCCAATATCCACGAGATCGAATTGATATAATTCTTCCACAAGCCCGCCAGCCTGATAAATGCTCATTGCTGCCATATTTTTTATTTTATCTTTTTTTAACATTGTAGCACTATCAGTTAATTTTGATAGGATTATTTCATTTAAATCGCTAAAGCATTTCAATGTTTTTCCCATTAATGATTGAAGAACCACGACTTTTTTTTTGATTTCAGGATTTAATTCCGTTGGTAATTCCGGAAGGGGAGGAAGAGCCTTGTCAAACTCTTCATCGCTTAAGGTTGAAATCGAATGCAATAACTCAGTGGCTTTTTCAGCATCCATTCTTTTGCTTGGATCTCTTATCAATAAACGACGCACAATTTCGAGTTGCTTAATTCCGATTAATTTATCTGCTTTTGTCAAACGTACGTTATTGACCTCTTTTTTTATACGCTCATATTGAATGTTCATTAGAGTTTTTTCTCTTTCTAATACTGCAAATTGTCCTTTTGTTAAACCTGGTTTTAATTGTTCTTGCTTTATTTCATCTATTTTTTCTTGATTTTCATTGAGTTTCACCGTCAATTCTCCCAGTAGCCCCATCGGATTATCGATACTTTTCTTTAGAAGTTCAATTTCACTTTCAATTTGCTTATTGATTTCTCTTTGGCCTGTATAACAGTAAATTTTAAGACCTCGAGGGGTTATAATATCACATTTACCCGTGACCCCCTCTAAAATAGATACTCCTAAACTAAAACAATCGGATATTGGATCAGCAGGACCTTTATATTTCATTTCGGGTGCTTTATAAAGTTCTGTGTAAACTTGAATCGTCTCACCCTTTTTTTTGGCAGCTCCAAAATCACTCAAACGCCCAACTTTATTACTTCCCACTGTTTCATAGAGTATGTTATCTGGTTTTATATCAAGATGAACGATACCATTTTTATGTAGAGCTTTTAGGGCGTTTCCAATACCTTGGAAGACTTGCAGTCTTTGATTCATGATCCCTTTTTCCATTTTTTCAAATAATTTACTCGATCTTCCATATTTTTTCTGTAAGATTTCATAACCATAACCTGGGATGTATGGAGCGACGATATTAGGGATTTGGGTGTGGGCTAATAATTCGAGAAATTTCAATTCTAAACGAAAGTTCTCTGCTTCATTGTGAATGGTGGCCCATACATATTTAGTTTTATCTTGTAGTTTTACAGCCTTATGAACTGTTTTTGATCCCCCTTTACCTAGGAATGTTGATTGGTCTTTAACAAAGATTTCACCCGTTGGGGTGATGACGGCATCCAATGATTCTACATCCTTAGCCGGTAAGGGGATCGGGGTTGGTTTTGTTCTGGTTGATAAAGCTAAACCAATGGATTTCAATGTGTTAAATAATTTATTTTGAAATTCTTTATTAGTAGCTGGAAAAGATTTGGATAAATGTTCTATATTTTCTTCGTCTAAAATTCTAGCAACAAATTTTAGGGAATGGTAGGTTTCGATATATTTGGAGCTTTCTTTTGTCAATTGTTTAATTTTGTCCGGAGCGAACATACTGATCAATTTTGCGACTACTTTTCTTTCTTTTTCGTCATAAAACTTAATTAAATATGAAATAACTGTATTTTCTTCAGATTTGATTTCATCTTCCAAACCTTCAGTAAATAACGACTTTAATGCATCGGATTTTTTTTGAATCGAACTTAATTTTGTAAATTCATCGCGCCTATTAACAATTAAAATATCGGCTTCTTTTAATTTACTTAGTTTTGTTTTATCGCTTAAGAGATCCCAATTTTTAAGTTCTGTGAAAATTTCTTGTATTTTTAGGGTCGTTTCTGGTGTTAGGAGGGATTTTGGGGTTTGCACGAGTTTATCGGTTGTGGGTGTCGTGATTGAAGATGTATCGAGTCTTACTTGATTACTTGGAGCTTCCATGTTGGCCTCCTTAATAAATATAATCATTTAGATTCGTTCACATAAATGATTGAATCTAATAAATGCTATAGAGCGACGCGTATTTGAATCGCCCTATACGGGCTCAATAACTTTTTTTATCAACCCAGAGTTCCCTTTGGTCACTCTGGGCTTTGAACCAATGCTGTCAAAATAAGAACAGCCCTATTTGTTTCCTTGCTCTTGTTTACCCCCGGATGGGGGTTCTGGCATGATAGCCCAGGGTAAGCAGAGCGCAACCCTGGGTAAAAGTAATTTAATGATTGCACCCCAGAAGGGGGTGCCGGCATACGATGAATCTAATTCGTTAAGAC
>JACDES010000165.1 GCA_013816265.1 Parachlamydiaceae bacterium
TCTATTTATTTTCTATTTACCCGGAGTTCCTTACGTCACTCCGGGCTTTGAACAGACGCTCTACCGAGCTAACGAAGTGAATTCTAGATTTAAATCAATTTTTTCTTAGCCTCAAGCGACACGCACTTCAAAGGGGTTTGCCTTCAATAATTGAATCCATCCCAAATTAGCAATTTTCTTGGAACAGACACTTTTACAACTCACAATCAATCCAAATTTCAAGTTTTAGACATCTATTTTTATCAATTACCTCACCCACGATATTTTTTATTTCATCAGTACTAAATTTATGATGCAAAAATATTCATTTCAAAAAAACATACGCTTGCTTATATTATTAAACGAAAACGTATCGCTTAAAAAAATAAACAACAGTTTTTATTTTAAATATTCTATAAACAAGTAGAATTTTATTAATAAACAAAATAAATAGGTGAGTTTTGACTTCTACATCTTTAATTGCATCCTTTCAAGAATTTGATATCAGAGCAGATGGTGATCAACAGAATCAAAATGGCAAATTATGTGAACGAGAAGTTGTTTTATCTCCATGCAAAGATAAAGTAGAATTTAGTGCAATTGAAAAACTTTTTTTCTCTTCCAGAGGTCACGTGATTGAAAACGATAATGCAAGATGTCCTAAGTGTAAGGAACTAATATATTTTTACGATGAAGTATTAGTCTCTAAAACTACAGATGATGTATCACCCTCTAAAGCTATCTCAATAAAAGTTAAAGAAGATAATTCTGCAGCGTCACATGAAAAAAAAGCTCGCGAAGAAAATAAATCGGCAGAAGGATCTTCACTTTATCCTTGGCCTTATGCTCCCTATAAAATAAACAAACAAAAAATAGATGAACTGAGCATTTTTTCAACTAGTAAAGACAGTCTATTCAAAGTTATTCAAATTAGAATAAAAAATAATACTGCTACTAAATTAACTGCAATATTTAATGAAAAATATCAAAAAGACGCCAAAATGATTATTGAACATCTCAAAGAGAATTTATTTTGGATAAAGGATAAACACCATTTTTTAAGAATAAATAGTTTAGGTCAATTAAACTTAAAAAAAATCAATAAATTAAAGCTATTTTTAGATAAAATTGAAATTTATAATGATTTTCCAGCTCTATTTAACAGAATAGTACAAGATATCGCCCCTCCTGATTGACTACCCTCCGTATAAAATTTGCAATTGGCTATACCACTCAAGAAAAAAATCAAATTGCAATAGATTCAGAATTCAAGAAAAAGCTATATTCCGTCTAATTAACGATAGGATAGCATATGACATTTTCTAATCCTTTGCTTGAAGGAACCCGCACCGCAAAAAGTGCTGAATCTTGTATTCTAGTGATTTTTGGAGCTACAGGAGATCTCACAGCCCGAAAATTAATACCCGCTCTCTATAATCTTGCACGTGATGGACAACTCCCCGCTCACTTTGCATGCGTTGCTTTTGCTCGAAGAGATAAAACCAACGAAACATTCCGAAATGAATTGTTAGAGGACGTCAACAATTACTCCAGATCAAAACCTGTCGATGCTGATCTTTGGAAATCATTTAGGGAAAAGATTTTCTACCATCAGTCTGAATTTGATAATGATGATGGATACGAAAAACTAAACCACTTATTGCATCAACTCGATGCACAATTCGACACAAAAGGTAACCGTGTCTTTTATCTTTCTACACAACCAAGCTTTTTCACAACAATTGTAGAAAAATTAAATCAGCACCATTTGATCTATAATCCGGCTACAATTAAAGACAAATGGACACGTGTCATCATTGAAAAACCATTTGGACATGACCTAGAGTCTGCTAAAATGCTTCAACAAGAGCTCATACAACATTTGGATGAATCTCAAATTTACCGTATCGACCACTATCTTGGAAAAGAAACAGTACAAAATCTTTTTGTTTTTCGTTTCGGTAACCCCATTTTTGAATCCATATGGAATAATAACCATATCGATAATATTCAAATATCTGTCTCTGAAGAAATGGGCATTGGAACACGAGGTCGTTTCTGGGAAGAGGCCGGAATGTTGCGAGATATTGTACAAAACCATGTGATGCAGCTTCTTTCTCTAGTGGCAATGGAACCACCCGCTAAGCTAGATGCTGATTCCATACGTGATGAAAAGGTTAAAGTATTAGAATCCATTCGTCCTCTTCCTCTAGATACAATGGATGATATTGCCATTAGGGGGCAATATGGGCCCGGATATATAAATGGAGAGCCTGTTAAAGGTTATCGAGAAGAAGACAATGTAGATCCTCACTCTTCTGTAGAAACTTATGTCGCACTTCAATTAATTATTGACAATTGGAGATGGGCCGGTGTTCCTTTCTATGTGAGAGCTGGAAAGCGTCTTCCAAAAAGATCAACTGAAATCGCAATCACCTTCAAAAATGCCCCGAGATTCCTGTTTAAAACTGATGCCGCAAAAGAAATAGAACCAAATGTATTAGTTATCCGTATTCAGCCCGATGAAGGCATATCTCTAAAAATGAATTGTAAAGTTCCCGCCTTGACGACAGCTATACAACCAGTAAAAATGGATTTTCGTTATGGAGCCTATTTTGGCTCTACCCCTCCAGAAGCTTATGAAAGACTAATTTGTGACTGCATGGCAGGAGATAACACTTTATTTGCCCGGGATGATGAAGTAATTGCTTCTTGGAAGCTCCTAACACCATTATTGAATCATTGGGCTAATCAAAGTCCGATTGATTTCCCAAATTATCAATCTGGCACATGGGGTCCAGAGGCCTCTGAAAAAATGTTGAAGCTGCAAGGCCGTCGTTGGAAATTGATTTAAGGAATGCTTATGAATACAAATACCAATAAAGATTTCGGAAAAGATAAGAACATTGAACTCTTACCGCCCGGTCAACTGCAACCAAACACATCTAATTTAAAGGCATCCTTATTTAATTTAGTCATCTTCACCCACGAACCCAGACGCACAGCATACTTTCAAGATATTGCACAAATGATCGCCAAGCAATTTCCTTGTAGAATCATCTTCATCCAAGCTGATAATTCTGTTAAAGAGCCTTATTTGCGCGTCAAGCTGCAAAACAATAAAGATAAATTCGGTATGAATTGCGACTTTATTTCAATAGAAGTAGGCGGATCCTATTTAGATCGCGTTCGATTTCTAATCCTCCCCTATTTCATTACAGACCTCCCTATATACTTATTATGGGGCCAAGATCCAACAATCGAAACTGCCATATTGCCGTACTTGCAAAATGATTCCACTCGTCTCGTATTTGATCCGGAATGCAGTGAAAATCTCCAAAAATTTAGCCAAAGACTATTAAAACAGCATGAAACTTCTCCGGTTGAAATTACCGATATGGATTGGGCAAGATTACGTGGTTGGAGAGAAGTCCTAAATAAAGTCTTTGACTGCCAAGAAAGAATCGATCAACTTAATTCATCAAAAATCATAAAAATCATCTACAACAACCGTCCAAGCGATCCCTTTTTTCACCCACAAACTCAAGCTTTCTACTTCCAAGCTTGGTTAGCTGCCCAACTTAAGTGGGAATTCGTAGAAATGAAAAAAGAAAATGATAATACCACCCTATATTACACTTTAGGAAAACATCAGATTAAAATAATCTTGCAAGGTGAATCTAGACAGCATTTACCTACTGAAGAAATTCTTGAATTCGAAGCGTCCAATCAATCAAATTTTTTGTATTGCCTCACACATAAAGGTGAAAATCAAGTTCTTGTCCATTGCAATACAATCGATCGTTGTGAACTTCCCTTTACTCTATTTCTCCCAAATATTTCTTCTGGACGAACATTCATGCAGGAAATTTTTTACAAAAAAACAAGTGAACAATATTTTCATATGTTGAAAATGATCAGCACAATCCATGGAAACAGTCAAAATGGCAAAATTTAATTGGAAGAACTCCCTAAAAGTACTAGACGAACGTCGTGATGTCATAATTCCTGGTAATGCTGATGAAACTGTAACATTTTGTGTAGAACAATTTGTCGCAGTAGCAAATCAGCAGATACGCGATAACGGTATCTTCACTGTTGCCTTCTCGGGAGGATCTACTCCCAATGCAATTTTTAATAGACTAAGTCAAGTACCATACCGTGATCAAATTGATTGGACAAAAGTATTATGCTTTTGGAGTGATGAAAGGGCCGTTCCTCCAAATGATAAAGAAAGCAACTATCATAATGCAATAGAATCGGGTTTGTCCTTATTACCTATTCCTAAAGAACATCTATTTAGAATGAAGGGCGAAGGCGATATCGAAGAGAACGCAAAGCAATATGAAAAAACCATCATTGAATTTGTCCCTTCGCGTAAATTTGACCTTTTGATGCTTGGAATGGGTGAAGATGGTCACACCGCCTCGCTTTTTCCAAAAACGCACGGTCTTCACACAATTGATAGGCTCGCGATAGCAAACTATGTACCCCAAAAGGATACATGGAGATTATCACTGACTTATGAATGTATCAATTCGGCGCACCTGATTTGCATTTACGCGATTGGGAAAAATAAGGCCGAAATGGTTGCAAAAGTATTTACAAGCGATTATGACCCCAACCTATATCCGATCCAAAGAGTGGGAACACCCCATAACAAAGCTGTATGGATCTTAGATCAAGATGCTGCGCTAAAATTATCTAAAATAATTCTGTCTAAATAAAAAAAAGGCTGTAGCAAAAAAGGAAAGCGAAAGAGGTCTTTCGCACTCCAAACGCTTCGCGATTCATTAAGAAAAGCTATTTTCAAGTCTACGCGAAGCGTTTGGGGGTAAGCGTCAAATGCAGACATGTTGACAAATATGGCGCTTCATAACAAAGCGAAAGAGGACTTTCGCACTCCAAACGCTTTGCGTAGTTTTAAGTAATATTTAGGCTACAGGTTTCCAAAGCTACGCGTAGCGTTTGG
>JACDES010000166.1 GCA_013816265.1 Parachlamydiaceae bacterium
ATGCCGGCCCTTCAGGCCTAACAAAGAGTGCTTTCTTTAGAAAAAATTGAGGATAAAGATCTGTAATAAAAACAAGGCGATTCTCACTTTATTTCTTATTTTGACAGCATTGGTTCAAAGCCCAGAGAGACCTTAAGGGAACTCTGGGCTTTAAACTGGCTTTAAACAGACGCTCTACCGAGCTAACGAAAAGAAACAAGACAACAAACTTAATGTGATCAAAAGTTACCTAATGCCTTAATGCTGCAATATTCAATACTGTAAGTGAAATACCAATTCCAGCAGTAGCTAGAGGAGATAAAATCAGACTCGCGGCTAATGTCGTCATCACAACATTGGTTATCTTCGTTATCACATTTATCCCATTAAAAACATGGACTAAAACTTTCTTGATATTTCTATTTTTTGTTAAACAATGACCAATATAACAAGCTGGAGGACCTCCTACAAATAACGCAAGGCTTATCCCTAATCCATATGCACCAGCTGCAGGGTTAATGTAGTTGCTTGCTATTGCTAATCCAATCATCGACGTCCCAAGCCCCTGCAACATATGATTTGCCAAAAGACTAATCTTTTTAAGCTTGGATGGTTGCATTTTTCTGGATAAACACTCCCCTACTGCTCCAATTGTTCCAAATGTAGCAGTTGAAGCACCAACGGTTAGAATATTAATTATACTTGTTGGATTAAATCCCATAATTATTCCCCATATAAACAATTTAAATTAAAACTAAAGTAATTATATCGTTTTTGTTATTTATTGTAAATTTATTATTTTAAATATATTAATTTTTGTTTGCAATAACAAAAATAATATAATTTTTATTATTAATTGCATAAGGATTTGATTTTATATTTTCATTGACGAAAAATATACTTTGGCATAAAAATGTTGTTCTTTATGGCGATCATAGCTCAGTTGGTTAGAGCGTTGGATTGTGGTTCCAAATGTCGCGGGTTCGAATCCCGTTGGTCGCCCATTTTTTCCATTCCTATATTTAACATTTCTGATTTTTTCTATTTCATACATTTATTCACGATGTTTAAGCCATTGATAAATATAGGAAAAAACATCAAAATAAACCCAACTCAGGGTAATATCGACTCTACTGCAATAATGGGAATTCAATGACAACATGGGAAGCAATTTTTTTAGGGATTGTTCAAGGCCTAACAGAGTTCTTACCTGTTAGTTCGTCCGGGCATTTAGAACTCGCCCAATATTTTTTAGGCTTTCAAGATTTAAATCGTTACATCTTTTTCAATCTCATTTGCCATCTAGGAACACTTTTCGCGATATTTTACATATTTTTTCCCCAAATTAAACAAGGCCTTACGACACAAAAACGTTTTTTACAGGTATTTCTGGGAACTCTTCCACTCGTTCCCCTTGTTTTCATGCTTAAACCCATCAAGTCCGTATTCGATCAACCACAGTATTTAGGGTATTGTTTTCTGATATCTTTTGCCCTTATTTTTGCTAGTGCGACTTATTTCCGTATTCGAAAAACGAAATGGCAGGACCCTCTCACAATTGGAATATTTCAAGCTATTGCGATATTACCGGGTATTTCCCGTAGCGGAGCAACAATATCAGCAGCACGCCTTTTAGGTTGGCAAAAAGAAGAAGCTGTCACCTTTTCCTTTCTATTGGCAATTCCGGCTATTTTGGGATCTTTAATTTTAGAAACTTGGCAGTTAATTCATGCACCTGTCTCTGAAATAGCCCCTGTGGGCGCAATGCAATTTATTTTCGGTTTTGTGGTTTCTTTTATCATTGGATGTTTTGCATTGAAACTCCTAATCCGAATGACTCTACAAGATAAGTGGATTTATTTTGCCTGGTACTGCCTTGTTTTAGGTATATTAACAACGTTCTATTTCAATTACTTTTTATAAATTATTAATATGACAAAAATTCAAAAGAAAAATAAAAATACAAAAAAATCTAGTTCCTCCATGGTCTGGACAACACCCGAAGTAAGAGGTTTTTTAACTTTATCTTTTGCTTTCGCTCTGTTGCTGAGCCTCATGAGTTTTGCAGTTCAACCAGATTCTAAAAATATGCTAGGTTTGATGGGCCACACCATTGGATGGACATTTCATGCAATTTTTGGCATTGGTAGCTATCTACTGGCCGCCTATATCGGATGGATTGGTTGGAGACGTCTTTTCAATAAACCAATTAATCATCCGCTTCTTAAAAGTACTTATGTTGCCATTGCAATTTTCTCGTTTTGTACACTTCTGAGCTTACTTGAGTGCCAAAATCCTGAAATGGGAAATAACCTAAGACAATTTTTTTACCCGGGATTGTGGGCTAAAAAGCAACACTATCATTTAGGCGGAGCTCCCTTTGCCTATCTATATTGCGATCTTCCCTTCTATAATTTGCATTATTTTTTCAATACGATTGGAGTAGCGCTGCTTTTTTCAAGTACCCTTTTCGCGAGCATATTATTTCTTTTTAAAATCAAACTGTCATCTATATTGCAATCTATTGTAAATCGTTTTAAACAAGAAAAAGAAGACTCAAAAACACATAAACCAACAGAAGAAATTTCTATTTCAGAAAAAAGTGTTCCTTTCTCCAACAAGCAAATTAATCTTGATGGGCCAAAAAAAGAGGAAAGCGATTTTCTTCGATTTGTCAAGCTGAGAATTCCTACATCAATGTCTCAGGATTCGTCCTCGAAATCATTAACGACAAGCTCGGTTCCTTCAGACATGTTAGCCATTCATCCTGAAAAAGATCTGAAGATCCGCCCATCCATATCAAGAAAGGAAAAGGCTGATGAAGATGCCGATATCGAATTTGAACAACAACAGCAAATAAAAAGAAAAGAATTTCCCGAAAAAGAAACAGTTAAAAAATTAGTAGAATTAGATAAATCGGATCCACCAAAGAAAAAGAGAGAAAACGCCCTCATCGCACAGTCAGTTCATAATGGCGATTTTACCAATTTCACACTTCCACCAGTTAGCAACCTTTCAAATCCTAAAAAGGTTGATCAATCATCACTAAAAAAGGATCTCAAACGTCGTGCTGAAGTTTTAGAAGAAACGTTGTTAAGTTTTGGTATCGAAGCAAAAGTAGGACAAATCAATTGCGGACCAACTATTACATCTTTTGAAGTCCATCCAGCTATTGGGGTCAAAGTACAGCGTATTAAAACGCTCGATAATGACATTGCCCTCAATATGGAAGCCCAATCCATTCGTATTATTGCGCCGATACCAGGAAAAGCAGCTGTGGGGATAGAGGTACCTAATCCACAACCGCAAGAAGTTGGATTTAAAGATATGTTGATGGCTTATCAGCAGGGATCTCAGAAATTTCATGTTCCAATATTGCTTGGAAAAGCTGTCAATGGCGATTATGTCATGAATGATTTAGCTAAAATGCCCCATTGCATTATTGCAGGTGCGACAGGCTCTGGTAAGTCCGTTTGTATCAATACAATTATCATGTCTATTATCTTTAATGCAAAACCAGATCAAATTAAATTAATCATGGTCGATCCCAAGAAAGTGGAATTGACACCTTATTCACGACTTCCCCATATGTTAGCTCCGGTTATTACTGAACCACAAGGGGCCGCAGCAGCATTGAACTGGCTTGTTAAAGAAATGGAAAAAAGATATGATATATTAAAATTACTTGGTGTTCGCAATATAGATTCTTTCAATAAACGAGTCGTGAACAAAGAATTTGAGGATACTCTTGAAAGAGAAATACCTGCCACGATGCCATATATTGTAGGTATTATTGATGAACTTGCCGATTTAATGATGGTAGCAAGTCAGGATATCGAAACACCGATTGCTCGTATTGCTCAGATGGCACGTGCTGTGGGGATTCACTTGATTCTTGCAACACAACGCCCCTCTCGAGAAGTCATTACAGGGCTTATTAAAGCCAACTTTCCAACTCGTATTGCCTTTAAAGTGGCCAGCCGTGTGAATAGTCAGATTATTTTAGATGAAACAGGAGCCGAATCACTACTTGGTAATGGGGATATGTTATTTCTACCACCAGGTTCTTCACATTTGACGCGTGCTCAAGGGGCCTTTATTCGTGATGAGGATATCCTAGCTGCTGTAAATCATATTTGCCAGCAAGCTCCTCCAAATTATGTCATACAATCCTTTGATCATATCACTGCTATTGAAGGCGGTAATTCTAATGGTGAAGAGTTAGAATTAGATAGCCTTTTTGATCAAGCAAAAGATGTTATTTTAAGTACAGGAAATGCATCTACAACATTTTTACAACGTAAACTTAAAATTGGATATGCTCGTGCTGCAAGCTTGATGGATCAATTAGAGGTACAAGGAATCGTTGGTCCAAGCGAAGGAAGCAAGCCACGCAAAATTTTCGGTAAAAAAGGCGAAGAGCCCGAAGAGGCAGATTTAATTGCCGAAGAAATGGAATAGAAAGTTTATGTATTCTAGCAGACCCCAAAATCAATTGATACGAATCAGAAGAATGGGAATTCTTTCTCTCTGTTTAGCTTTTGGATTTAGTATTTTAGCATTTTTTATTTCATTTCCTGAGACGATTTCATTTTACATAAACCGTGAAGGGGTTTATGCCATTTCGGCACTTTTTTGTTTTTTTGGTTTTTATTGTTTAGGAGCTGTATGGAGGCCAAGGAAAAATTGATTTAAATCTAGAATTCACTTCGTTAGCTCGGTAGAGCGTCTGTTCAAAGCCCGGAGTGACTTAAGGAACTCCGGGAAAAATAAAAAAAGAATTAGAGCTCGGTAGAGCGACTCAAATATGAGATTATTACGAAGAAGTATTTCAAGTGGTTTGTGTGTCTGATTATTAAGAGTGTTAGTATATCGTCGCATATTTGAGTCGCCCTACACGGGCTCTATTTATTTTCTATTTACCCGGAGTTCCTTACGTCACTCCGGGC
>JACDES010000007.1 GCA_013816265.1 Parachlamydiaceae bacterium
TAATTACTTCTATACCGGTACGGACCCGCATAGGTAGGTTTTGATAAAGATTGTTAGACCTTTATCTCACCGTTTGAGACTAAGTTAATACACCTGCAACTCACGCGCACTCCAAACGCTACGCGTAACTTTGGAAATCTGTAGCATAAATATTTCTTAAAGCTACGCAAAGCGTTTGGAGTGCGAAAGCCCTCTTTCGCTTTGTTATGAAGCGCCATCTCTGTCAATATGCTTAGATTTGACGCTAACCTCCAAACGCTACGCGTAGCTTTGAAAATTTGTAGCATATGCTTTTAAACTCCCGATTTTTGCATTTTAGCAACTTGTGGGTAAAAACAGGTCACGGGCAGGCGCGGGCAGGAAAAGGATGTGTTAACTACAAATTTGATGAATACCAAGAAGCTTTTCCAACCCCTTTTCTGATAATATAATTTTCTTTGACTAGTACAACCAATGTTTTCTTTAATGTATTTCTGTTGGCGTTTGTTAAAACTGCAATCTCACTGATTCCCAAACGTCCATGTGCTTTTAGCAGTTCTAAAATTTGCGAGCTTAAAGGTGGCAGCACATTAAACAACATTCTTTCTTTTTCTAATTTTATTTCAAGATGCTTTTTTTGGCGTTGTAAACAATTAAAGAAAAAGAGTAACCAAGGATTCCAGTCAGGATTATTATTTTGCCAACTTTTTTGCGTTCTTTGGAGAGCAAGATAATAACCTTCTTTATTAGCTTCAATAATACTCTCTAGTGAACTGTAAGGAGCATAAAAATAACCACACTTTAACATTAGAAGCGTTGTCAGCAGTCTCGAAAGCCGACCGTTGCCATCCTGAAAAGGATGAATAGCGAGAAATAACACAATGAATATCCCAATTATTATAAGGGGATGGAAAATTTTTTTTGCAAATGCATCATTCATCCATATAATTAGGGATTGCATTTTGAATGGTGTTTCCAATGGTGAAGTAGTTTCAAAAATAATTCCTACACTTTTACCTATTGAATCGAATGCCTCGATACGGATGGGATTTTTTTTATATTCACCACGATGTCTTTCATCCTTATCTGTATATTGCAAAAGGGATGTATGTAACTGCTTGATTGTATTTTCGGTCAGAGTAATATCGTGATAGTGATTGAAAATTTGCTCACAAACAAAAGCATAACCGGCGACTTCCTGTTCATCTCGGGTTTGAAATGATTTGTCAGCGGCATTTAAAAGAAGATTCTCTATCTGGTTATCAGATAGCTTGGCTCCCTCTATTCTGGTTGATGAACCTATGCTTTCAATTGTTGCAACTCTTTTAAGAGCAGAAAGACGATCGGGTGTTAATCTACCTAATTGCTGCCAAGCCCCTTTAAATTCATCAATTTCAGAAATGAGATTTAACATTTCCGGCGTAATGATAATTGAATCCGATGAAACAATATCCAAAAAAATACCCATAAATACCCAAATTTACACCCAAATATACCCGCAATTTTGATTAATCTCAATTATGAATGAAAATTCATTAGAGGAGTTATTTTTTAATCAAAAAACTGACTAATTTGGCAACAGTTCCGATGGCATAGGCAATGATTGTCGATAATCCGGATAATTCCATATCATAATAATTGCCATCTTGAGATACGTTTAGGGTAACAGATTTTGCATGTCTATATGCTAATGAAACTAGTTCCCCAGAAACATAATTTCCCTTAATTAGATTGATAAGTTGTTTTTGCAACCTCTTTTTTTCAATGTTTTGAGCATAATCACACGAACTAAATTGGTCCATGCCTGCACAGAGAGCATGAAAAAATATTACAACACTGTTAGTCGTTCCGCTAGTGAATGTGATTCGACGTGTTATTTTTTGTTTTCGGGCATCAGAAAATTTATACATAATTGTATCTACTTGCACCAAAAAATTGGTTCCGTAGGGCAACTTGCTAACGATATATTCAGACAATTGTTCGTCTTTTTGGGCAAGAATAGTTTCAAAAGAGGGTGATGATTTGGAAATCATTGTCATTTTCACCTCTTGTTACGTTATACGATATAATTAAAAGAATAATATAAGGAAGACCGTCTTCAAAATAACCTTGTTCAATATTTTTGTCAATTGTAACTAGAGGCTGGTATAAGTGGCTTGAAGAGATATAAACATTGAGTCATTTATTGGATGTGTTCTCCTTTTCTTGTTTAATTCGAATTCTTTCATCAAGTTCAGAAATTTTTATATTCAATTTTTCAATTTTTTTCTTTAATGCCGTTTGAGAAATTCTAAAGCATCGGGTCCTTTATAAACATCAGAAAACCATTCATGAGCTTCTTTAGGGTTAAAAATTTCTAGAAAAAGTAAATAAATCAAATTTGCAACAGAATCTAAAGGTTTTTTCTTAGTTAATCTAACTTTATCTGTTATGACAGACTGTAACTGTTGATTTTCTACAAGAAGCTGTAATTTTTGTTGAAATATATTAAGTTTGAATTTTTCATAGATAATCTGTTTTGCTGGATCTCTGTTTTGACTAGTTTGACCTGGTGAAATTTGTCCGTGTACCCATGTAGAGAGCGATTTCCAGGAGCAAACTCCCCCTCGTTGCGCTTTCATTAACCTACCATCAGTTTTATTAGCTCCTTTATTTAGTTTCTCATCGATGAATTCATAGACATCTTTCATGCTTTTTTTCGATTTCACAAATTCAAATATCCCTTTAAAAAACTCTTCATTCAAATTATCTTCGGATAGACCTATATAACTGAGTTGATATACTTTATTGCCATTAAGGTCGTGGAATTCAATACCATCTCCGGTATTTGTAATAGTAAAGGTGATTGTTCCATCAGACTGACGGCACATCTCGTAGTTTACTGCGTGGGAAGCGATTCCACCTATTAGTAAAAATGGAGAGGAGTCGGTAGTAAGATCTTAAACTTCTTTTGCTGCCAATTCTTCGGTTTTAGGAAGGTTTTTAAGATAAGGACTAAGATCTATGGATTGAGTTTTGCTCAAATAGTCTCGGCTTTTATTTAATGTCTTGATAACCTTTTCCACATTTTCTTTGAAAGTAAGGTTATTTTCTACAAATTTCTCCAATTGTGCGATCATCTCATCAACAGCTTCTAAACGATTAAGTCCTTCCAGCTGATCTTCTTGAAGGGATGTGGAAGTAAAGACTTCAGAAGGAGCGAGTTGATGATAAATTAATTTAGCATTTGTTATAGAATCTCGGTGTTTTGAAGGATCTATACCTTTCATCATTTCCAAAATTTGTTGTATGAATTGTTTCGAAATATTTAAAGAATGTGCTGCTTTTTCTAACTCTGTAGAATCAATTTTTACACCCTTATCTGCAGTTATCTACTTTATCAGGTATTGAATCATTACTATGTACTTCCATAAAGCACCTCAATAATACAAAAACTATTATAAAATATATATTATAATTAAACAATAGATTGAAATTATTGTGTTTTATTAATTAATCTGTAATTAATTTGTGAGAGTAGAACGATAGCAAGAATTTCAAAAATGCAAATAAATGAAACTTATTGATTTAAAATAATTATTAGTATTAGATGACGTTAAGTGATGTTCCTAAATAGCCAATTAACAGGTGTTTACGATTATGACGATTCATCCGGCTTTGTATGATACTAAAAGGGAATCAACTATTTCCTACGCATCATCTGAAGCATCGAAACTAAGTGATACAAACCAAAGAATAAGGTGTGTAAAAAAGGGCGTTTTAGGAACAATAGGTATAGGTTTAACCGTATCTTTTGGATTTTTATCTAAATTTACTTATTTATGCCTGTCTAACATTCCTAAAGATGCTTCTGCGCTTGCTGGTTGTGTCTCAGCTGTTGCTGCTCAGGGAATTATAATTATTTCATGTATTGCAGTCCCTATTTATTGCTGCATAAGAAAAAGAAGATCAAGAAAACAATCAATGAAAAAATATCATATAGGCAGTAGATCTTTAGATGGTTCGTATGAAACACTCACTCAAAGTAATCAGAAACAACTTATTTCTGAAGGGTTGCAAAAGAAATATCGAATGTTGCTGAGTTCGGAGGGACTTTTAGTCTCTTGGAAGGAGATTAATAAAACAGATGATACAAATGTTGTCTTGAGTAGAATGCTTTTAAATGTTGGGCGTCGATTAGATTACGGCTATTCATTTGCTTTATTAAATCTTATGGGTTCCCATCATTTAAGTCGAAGTGATCATCTATTAAATAAATTGAATTTTTCTGATATTTATTATTTCCAGTTTTGGATTTTTCTAATCGAAAATTACAGAGAAGTTGTTATAGGTCAAAGCGCTGTTACTTCATTACAAAATTGCCCTAAAGAATACTTTGAAGATCCCGATTTCATCTTTCTTGTTTGGATGCGGAAAATGAACAAACTTCTGTTAACTCAAGGAGTTTTTCAACAAGGAAAAGATTTTATCCTATCATCCACCGCTAAAGGTTTTCAAACTCAGCTGGAAGAGGACTTTCATTTAACCATCCAAAATATGAAAAACAAAAGTCTTTTAAGTCTGGAAACAGATTTTTATCCTTATAGTGATTTTACAATTGCAGGATATCTTACAATAAGAAATATGCCAGAATTAATGACAATTGGAGAGGATGACGCGTCAAGCCATTTTCATAAACATAATCAAAGGATGCTATTTTTTCAATTCAGTGATCGTTTTCGGTTTCATGACTCGGAATCAGTGATTAAAGGAATGTATGAATTCACTTCAAAAAAACAGTTTTGTGAAAATTTATTAAAATATATTCAAGCTATTCCGGGATATAAAAAAGTGGTTGTGTCATCGACGATTTTTTTAATTCCGAAAACCGGGGAACTGATGACCCAAAGAGAGCAATCAGTGTCAAGACTAGAAATAATCCAGGAACAATTCCAAGATATGAAATCTTAGGGATCATAACTGCGGTTGCTGGATACTATTGCATTTAGAAATTGTGAAAAGAAATTTAAAAATTAATCAAATAAGCACTATAGCAAAAATTCATATTCTGTTAGCATAGTTACTTCGCTTCAGCTGAAATATGGTCTGATGGAAAGATGAATTCTTTTCGAATTTATATGTGAAAAATATTTTAATTAGAATAACTCAAGTTAATAAAAGAGTGAGCATTATGATAGCTATACACAATCCTTTGACGACTTTATCAAAAACTTTGATGCGATTTTTTTTATTTACAATTCTGATTGGAATGCTAGCTAGTTGTGAGTCTCGGCGCACTATTGTGAATGGACAAGAAGAAAAAGAAGCAAATGAAATTCTTGTTTTTTTATCAAGCAAAGGCGTTGATGCATCTAAAATACAGGCAATTTCAGAGGGTGCTGGAGGTGGAAGAGGGGCTATTTTGTGGAATATCAGTGTTCCTTCTTCTCAAGCCAATGAAGCAATGGCTCTTTTGAATCAAGTCGGTCTACCAAGGCGCAGAGGCCAAAATTTGTTGGGTATATTCTCGAACGTAGGATTGGTCCCCTCGGGCATGGAACAAAAAATACGGTATCAAGCAGGACTTGCAGAGCAAATTGCCAACACGATTCGTAAAATTGATGGTGTTTTAGATGCCGATGTGCAAATTTCATTTCCTGAAGAAGATCCATTAAATCCAAATGCGCAAAAACAAAAAATTACAGCCTCAGTTTATGTGAAGCATACAGGGGTACTCGATGATCCCAACGCGCATTTAGTAACTCGTATCAAAAGATTAGTTGCAGGTAGCGTTCCAGGGTTAGATTACGATAACGTGACCGTTATCGGAGATCGTGCTCGATTTAGTGAAACATCTGGTTTTCAGGGTAATGTCGGAGAGCAGGAAAAAAATTATGTGAACGTATGGTCACTTATTATAGCAAAGGATTCCTTAACACGATTTAGGATAATCTTTTTTACCTTCACAATTTCATTACTCTTATTAATTATGGCCCTCACATGGTTGTTGTGGAAGTTCTATCCAATCCTTCGGGAAGTTGGTGGATTTAAGCAATTATTTACGAGTTATCACCCAATCCATCCTGAAGATCTAACTCATGCACCTACAGAGATTGCAAAAGAAGATGAAGAAGGTAAAAAACCGGAAGAAAAAGCCGAGGATGAGTCTACGATTGAACATGGCGTTGATGAAACATAATCCATTTATTTAATGACAATACGGTAAAGAGACTATATGAAGGCGAGAAGCTGGATGGTGTTTCGAGTTTTAATGAATCGCTATAACCCCAAAACGGGCAACGCGCTGCTTAAATTTCTTCCCCCGGAAGATATGAAAACCGTGATGAACCAAGATATCCAATCCTCAGATCTTATTCCATTGCTCTATCAGCATCAAAGAGTTCTTGAAACTATGCATTATTCTTGGATAAAGCCTTTGGTCGAATCGTTTCCTGTAGAAGTTCAACCGCTCATTGTAGGGGCTTTGGCACCTGCACAATCCGCAAGTTTACAAAAGATAACTAATATTTCTCCTCTTTCTGTTTCTTCAGTAGTTAAAAATTTTATCGTCAACAGGCTCTATACACTATTGGAAAAAGAACACCATCTCCCAGTAGAATACCTCCCAACGACAGAACTGACCCCGCTTACAACATGGAATAAAAAAGAACTCGTACACCTTATTGATTTCCTAGGATTGCACGATCTGGCTGCCGAAATTCGTAATATCGTCAATAAACGACATTTGGAAAATATTTATTCCTGTCTTACTCCCAAACAGTTATATTATTTAAAAGTATGTACATATCAAAAGGAAAAACTTGTTCCTCCAAAATTGGGAATAAATCCTGCTGAAAAAAATTGTGATCGATTGAAAGTATTGATTCATCAAAGAGGACTTCTTCGGTTAGGTAAAGCCCTTTCAGGACAGCATCCCGACCTTTTTTGGTATATAGTCCATACTTTAGACATTGGTAGAGGGAAGATTTTGATGAATTACTATAAATCTCAACCGATACCCAATGTGACACCCATATTAAAATTACAAGTTACAAATGTAATGAATTTTCTTAAAAAGAGTGAAACGTGAATAAGAAGTTTTTTACTTTAATTTATGGCGATAAAATTCAAGCCGCTCCTAAGGCTAAAATTATTCCTGCCGAGTCATTTTCTAAAATTGTTGAAGCCTCAGAAGTTCTTGATCATGTCAAGAAAGATGCTGAAAAATATCGTCATTCAATCGTTGATGAGTGTGAAAAAATCAAAGAAAATGCTCATCGAGAAGGTTATGAAGAAGGCTTTGGTAAATGGGCCGAACATGTTGTGCGATTAGAAAATGAAATTAAAAGTGTTCGTGTGGAGTTGCAGAAAGCCGTCATTCCTGCAGCTTTAAAAGCCGCCAAGAAAATCGTATCTCGTGAGCTTGAATTATCGGAAGATTCGATCGTCGATATCGTGGTGTCGACCCTCAAATCGGTTTCACAACATAAGAAAATAACCATCTATGTGAACCGCAAAGATTTAGAAGTCCTTGAAAAAAGTCGGCCTCGTCTAAAAGATATTTTCGAAAATTTAGAAGGCATGGCCATAAGAGAACGCGAAGATATTACCCCAGGTGGATGTGTTGTCGAAACTGAAATAGGAATTATTAACGCGCAACTTGAACATCGTTGGCAGATATTGGAAAGGGTTTTTGAATCTCTTGCAAAAACTAATACCGCAGCTCCAAAAAAAGCACCAAATGTCGAAATTAAAGAGAATACCTAATGAAGAAGTTGCAAAACTCAAAAAAATAGACTTTTGCAAGTCCCTCTAAACACTTACGAATTTTGTTTCAGCTAGGATTATTATGCGTTGGCTTAAATTTTTTTCACTTAAAACACTATTTTTAGCATTAGGAATTTTGCTGTTATTGGCATTTGTTCCTGAACAGCTTGTTTCACAACAAACCCCCTCGACGCCACCCGTTCAAACACAAGCCACTACACCATCCCAATCGCCACAAGCTTCTAATAAATCTGCACCAGCTTCATCAGAATCTGGTTCAAAAGCTAGCACGAATCCACGCGTGACAACTTCTGTTCGTAAGGGAGCTGAAGAACAAACTGTGGTCGATCGTTCACAGCTTCCTGAAGCTGGTCAGATGGCGCGTCCTTCTTTGATTACCCAAGCAGTTTTCTTATCACTGCTTTCTTTGCTGCCTTTTATCATAATGATTTTGACCTCTTTCTTAAAAATTGTTGTGGTCTTATCATTGCTAAGAACGGCTTTAGGTGTGCAGCAGGCGCCTCCCAACCAAATCATTAACGGTGTGGCATTCTTGTTGAGCTTATTCATCATGTATCCAACAGTTACAAAAATGTATGATGCTGCACAAACTGTCATGGTATCAACTCAAGCTCCTGACTCGATTTTATCTCCCTCTACCTCAGCTTATGTGATTGAAGTGGCGTCGGCAGCACGTGAACCCATGCGCGACTTTTTAAAGCGCAATAGTTCATCAAAGCATCAAGCATTATTCTATCGCTTGATTTTTAGAGGATTATCAGAAGATCATCGCGCCACTTTAAAGCCTGACGATTTTATTGTTTTGGTTCCTTCCTATATTACAGGACAGCTTAAAGATGCCTTCGAAATTGGTGTATTGATATACATTCCATTTTTTGTTATCGACTTAGTGACCTCGAATATTCTTTTGGCCATGGGGATGATGATGCTCTCTCCTGTTACGATTTCGATGCCATTGAAGCTATTCCTGTTGGTCATGCTTGATGGATGGACAATCCTTATCGAAGGGTTAGTTAAGACTTTTATATAAATCTAAAAATGCGTTTAAAATTGATAACGCAAAAAAGTAAACATGGAGATTTGTGAATGTTTGAAACACAAGTCGTGCAGCTTGCCTATCAGGGAATGTTACTCATCCTTATATTGTCTGCACCACCCATTTTAGTAAGTATGTTTTTTGGAATTATTGTCGCCATCTTTCAGGCAGCAACACAAATTCAAGAGCAAACTCTGGCTTTCACAATTAAACTTGTGGCGGTTACCTTAACACTTATGTTTTTGGGTGGATGGCTCGGAGCACAAATTATGTCATTTGCTAGTGATATTTTTACCAATTTTCCTCAATGGAGCATAGCGAGCGGAAAGTGAAGAGACGATTATTATGACAGAAGATTATGTCTCACTTTATACCAACAGTCCATTTGCTAAAGAGAATGGCTATGTAGCCTTTATGGCATTGATGTTTCTTTTTATGGGACGCATGCTTCCTATTATTGCACTAGCCCCGTTTTTTGGAGCAAAAGTACTACCACACCCCGTTAAAGTCACTTTTGCAATTTCACTTTTTGCAATATTTCTTCCACAACTAACTACAGTAACCACAAGCCCCCTGACTTTTGACCTTACATTAATGATCTATTTTTTTAAGGAACTTTTTGTGGGCCTCCTCATGGGCTTTATGGTCAGTATTCCTTTTATTATAGTTCAAAATGCGGGAATCTTAATAGACCATCAGCGCGGTGGTGCAAGCTTGATGGTAAATGATCCGACGATTCAAAACCAATCTTCTCCATTAGGAACTTTATTTAACTTAGTCTTGATTTATCTTTTTTTTCGCATTGATGGCCCCTTTATGGTTATAGATACCATCTCACAGTCTTATGACGTATTGCCACCAGATAAATTGTTAAATGTTAATTTCTTTAACGTCGATACGAAAATGGCTTCTGATATCATAGCGATTATGGGTAAGGTGATGATACTAAGTACGCAGTTGGCAGCTCCGGCATTGATTATGATTTTGATGACCGACTTCTTTTTAGGTATTGCAAATAGATTGGCACCACAAGTACAAATAACATTTTTGGGTATGCCCTTGAAGTCTTTATTAGCATTAATGATTGTATTTTTTGGTTGGCAATTGTTTGTCAATCAGATGGTGACTGAAAGTTATACATGGATTAGTTACCTATATAGTATGGTTCAATTATTTAGGCCTGCAATATAAGATTATTAGAAAAGCAACAAAATAGGAAATGTATATGAACAAATTTATTTATTTCATCATGTCAATGATGTGTCTATCTTCAACCCAATTATTAGCAACGGAGACAAATGCTATGACAAAAAATCCAATTGTCGTTATTGAAACAACTCAAGGTAATATTGAAGTTGCACTTAAGCCAGATGTGGCACCAAAGGCGACAGAAAACTTCTTAAAACATGCTGAAGATGGCTATTATAATGGTATCATTTTTCATCGCGTTATCAAAGGTTTCATGGTTCAAGGTGGAGATCCAACTGGAACAGGTCGTGGGGGCAAATCAATATGGGATAAGCCTTTTGAAGATGAAGTGTCATCAACCGTAAAATTTGATAAGCCTGGAATTTTAGCGATGGCAAATGCAGGCCCAAAGTCTAATGGCAGCCAATTTTTCATCACAACAGCACCTACTTCGTGGTTAAATAACAAACATACAATTTTTGGTGAAGTTGTTAAAGGTTATGATGTAGTGCAAAAAATTGAAAATACGAAAGTAGGGGCAGGAGATCGTCCAATTGAAGAGCAGAAAATCATTCGCATTTATTTGAAGGGTGCTGAGAAGCCTGCTGTTCAAAATGCAAAATAGTGTTGCATTTTTGAGAATTTAGCTGGCGTAATATGGCTATTTTTCGGCTGAATTCGATTGAAGTAAGCTAACAAAAAAAGGAGAAATAAATGCCTAATATTAGTAGTTTGCAAAATGATGGATTCTATGGAATTAGAAATAAAGATCTTATTAAAGATAATCCTGTGCAAGATTTATATGATATTGATGTTGATGTTCAACTTCAAAACAGCTCATTTCCACAAGAGCTTACAAGAAGAACAGGTGTACATTGCATTGCTACTCAGAGTTGTCCTTCAAGGTGTGGTTCTTGTCAGACTTGTCAAGCCGTAAGCTGCGGTTGTCAAAGATGATTCTTATCTAAAAAAAATAACCCTCTCTGAATTTATAGTTAACTCAGAGAGGGTATTTCTTTATCAAATAGAATTAATCTTCTAGTTCAAACATATAGCCTTCACCATCAAGTAAATCTTCTTCATGTGATTGACTTGTGTGTGTAGCAGTTTTTTTAACACTATCACTATTTTTTTTACTTGATGTTTTGACAAAACCATCTTCACCAAGACGATCTTTCACAATCACATCGCCATCCTTAGGCTCTTTTTTCTTTTTAAGAGGGCCCGAGGAATATTGTGGTTTAATGTCAGAATTATCATCATCACTATCATCATAGAGTAAAGAAGGGAGTGCTCCACTAGCCGATCCATCTTTTTTAATTGGAGAAATAGCTTTTTTGTGTTCTAGTTTTGAATTGCTCTCCAACGACAACCTTTTATGTGATTCCTTATCATCAACAGAAAAAATGAAATTTAGGTATTTATTAAGATTATCCAAATCATTGAAATCAACCTGAGATAAATTGCTTTTCAAGGTAGCTGCAAATTGCACACCGAAATTTTCATCTAATTTGTTAAACTTAAGAGAAAACGATCGCAAAAATTGATTTGTTTTTAATGCTGCAGCTAATGCCAAACTGCCCTCCGAACAAATTTCACAATTATCCATCTGAAGTTCTTTGAGAGATTGATTTTCAGCTAATCCTTTTGCTATTGCTGTACTCCCTTTATTTCCTATTTGGTTGTGATTCAATGATAAGATTCGTAAGGATTTGTTTTTACTTAGGCCTGCACCGATTGCGATACCTCCATCTTCCTTAATATTATTACTACTTAGATCAACCGCCAATAGATGGTGTTTTCTACTTAAAACATCTCCAAGGGCAACGGCACCTTTTGAACTAATTTTGTTGCAACGTAAGTTTAAAATTTGCAACGAGCCATTTCTGTTTAGCGTTTGGGTAAGAGCTATGCAACCTTCATCTCCAATATTATTTCTAGGAAGTTCTAGCCATTTTAGACTAGTATTGACATCCAATGCTTGAGCCAAAAATATGCAGCCCTGATCACCAAATTTTAGGCAGTCGATAGTAAGTCTCTGTAACACACGATTTATCTTCAGCGCACTGGATATTGCTAAAGTTGCTTCTGAAATTTCTCGAGGACAGCAATCAGAATCAACTGTCACCCTAAAATTAAGCACTTTCAATTTTTTATGGTTTTTTAATGCCCCCTCAATAGACTTGGGGGAGTAGCCGCATTCAAATAGAGATGCCCAAAGCGATTGTAAGTCTGGATTTGATACCAAGGCTTTAGCTACACCTTCACAATTATCAAGTAAAGTATCCCCCTGATCAGTTACAAGATACCCCTTTTCAATAAGGTGTAATTGGGACGGATCATAATTCATAACAGTTCCTAAAGTCATAATAACCCCACAAAGTAATAAATTTAAATTTAGACGTAATTGTTACATCTCAGAGAATCTTAATTTAGGTTTTCAGCTTGATGTCGATTACAGTATACCCCAACTAAATGATATTGCCATATTATGATAATTAAAGAATATTTTTTAATTTGAATTTAGAATTATATTAAAATGCTGATGGAAATAGTAACAGCTTATTTGTTAGCTCTTTAAAGCATATATTTAAAGCTCGATCCCGTTTAAATAAGAAAAAATTTGAGAATCGCTTTATTTTTTGCCATTACCACTCACGTACTGTAACTCAAAAATAGTTTAAGGAAAATTCCCTGTGTTAGGCCTGAAGGGCCGGGATGATGACATGGGTAATTGGAGCGCAATCCTCACAGCAAAGTTTCGTCCATTTTTGTCCATACAGTCCATACAGTCCATACAGTCCATTCACTTCATGGACAATATGGACAAAATGGACAAAATGGACAAAATGGACAAAATGGACAAAAGTCGAATCAGGCTATACCCGCGATCTGGGGGCAAATAAAAAAGTTAATATGCAAGCGAACTCAAAAAGTAATTTCGGTGTTTTCATTCATTTTTATTTCGTATCCTCAAGCTACACACTCTCCAAAGGGGTTTAAATGTAACTAGAAAAGTTTTTTAGATGATTCAACATAAATCATAAGCAAATATTTCAAGAATCGATGCTCTGATAATTTATTCTGTTTATGTTTTATTGATTTAAATTGATGCCGATTAACATTTTGATCAAACGATTCCTCAATCATTGGAAAACCCTGTTTTCCTCTTTTTTTATGTCGATAATTATTCAATAATTCTTTGTTCTGTATCTTAAATAGTTCAATTTTCGACGATGACTGTGAGATCCTCATCATGTCTGGAATTAGTGTAGAGACCCATTTCCATTTTATTTTATTTTCATTTGTTAGATTATTGACATCTAAACTTGTTTCTTCAGTACAGTTTTCTGACAATATTTTAAATAGCTCTACAGTTCGGTTGGTTACAATAGCATCTCGGATAGCAAAAATTGGACAGCAAGCAAAATCATATTGCCTTTGATCCTTCAGTTCATAACAGATGGTATTTTCATTATTAAAATATTGAGCAATGGTATTTTTTATAGATTTAGAATAGTGATTTGGCTTGCCATCTGACTCATGATATTTTCCTAAAGAATCCGTAATAAAAAAATTGGTCCCGTCTTTTCCGTGCTCTACATGTATGTGAGAATAATGAACAGAAAAATTTGGCATATGCACAATAAAAGAAATTTTTGTTTCCGCTGTCGATTGATCGAGTTTTTGTAATTGTGTTTCAAATTCAGAATAAGTTCTGCAAAAACAATAATTTAAATGGAAATTCGGACTGTGTTTTATCTTTAATTTGCTTAGAATAAATTCCACGGATTCATCTTTGAAATAGATCTGTAGTTCACCCGGGTCAGATTGATCTTTGTAATTTTTATTGTTAGGCAAAATGAAATATTTTGATAAAAGATCCACAGAGTCTTGCAGAAAAATTCCACCTCGATCCCAATTGATCTTCTGAAAAAGCCTTCTCATATGGTCCATAGAATGAAATGATTTTTCATTAACGATCTTTTTCATGATCGATAACAATTTATTATTTGTTCGAATTGGACCATTAATCAGTTCATGCATACGCTCAGATGACGTAGAAAATATTTTGACCACAACCAATTCGATGATGCTTGCTAATGGTCCAATTAAAGGAAATGATTCAATTAGCGCAATGGTGCGATGACCCCATCTTGTTTGATAACTTTCTTTTGAAAGTTCCCAATGCCTTTTTGCAAAAGGTGACAAGCCCGGAACGAAGAGCTGAAATCCCTCTTTCCAAGTGCATGAATAATCATTTATATGTGAAGCTAATGAATGTTTTAATAGCATATTTTCACATCATTGTTATAATAATGATTTAATTATAATCCAATGATTAGTAATAGTCTATTGATAGTTTTAGATTTAATACATTTAATTGATTAACTAAAAAAAATAATATAAATATTTTAACGACTTAATTTTCATTAATTGCATTTAATTATAAAGATTCCCCATTTACAAATGCTCTGATAGATTGCCATTTTTTATTGCTGAACGTTGTTCCCATTACTTCTGTGACTGAACCGCCTAAATAATTGCCTAAGCGTGCACATTCAGTTAGAGAATACCCCTTGAAGTATCCATACAAAAATCCACCGGCAAAAAAATCACCTGCACCTGTTGTATCAATAACTTGTACAGGGAATGATGGGGATGCAAATACCTCACCTTTATGTCCGACTAAACACCCTTCCTTCCCCATTAAAACGACGGTGATTGGACATTTTTTCTGCATCTCATAACATCCATCATGTGGAGAAAGTTTGGTTAATTCTTGGATCTCATCGATATTACAAAACAAAATGTCTACAAATTCTTCTATCAGCTTTAGAAGTACTCTTGAATGCTGTCTTACAATCTCAAAACTCGACAAATCTAATGAAATTATTGCTCCTTCATTCTTTGCAAACTGCACCATAGAAGTTAAAAGTTCTTCATTACGTATTGAATAAGCTTCAAGGTGAACGATTTTTACACCATTAAAGTATAAAGGATTTAATGCGCTTTCAGAAAAATCTTGGCTACTGCCGGCAAAAAAACGCATCGTCCTTTTTCCATTCGGCGTCACAAGACACAATACGCGCATTGTTGGAAATAATGAATGCTTAAATAATGGAATTATCCCCTGTTCTGTGATGGAATGGGTAAATTGTTCTCCAAGGGCATCTGTGCCAATTGAACTGACAAGGGCGGTTTTTATACCTAAATTTGATAAGGCCTTGATTGCATTCGCACAACTACCCCCAGCCGATATAAAGGGCTCAATTTCACTAGCATCGATGATACGATTAAATTCTTCAAAACTTATAGGCTCAGCTCCTTCTTTTTCTCCAGGTATGGTTTCCAAAAATTCTTCGCTCACGGGGATCAAAAAATCCATACAAGCGGATCCTAAGCCTAAAATTTGATAAGAATCGTTATTGGTTTTTGTCATATTACTATTGCGAAAAAGGGTTTTGTTTTACTAAGTGATAAGTTTTTTTATAAAACTCTGTCATTTTTGCATAAGCTGTTGTTCCTTCTGCAAAAACTCTCTCACAAGCTGGAAGGCTATTAAGAAAATATCTGCCGTATCCTTTTGTAATAATACGAGTATCTAAGCATACAATACACCCTCGATCCCATTTATTTCGAATAAGTCTTCCAAAACCTTGCTTAAATTTTACTATCGCATGAGGAACAGAATAATCAAAGAATGGATCTCCACCTTTTGATAAAATTGCCTCGGTTCTTGCTTGGATTATAGGCTCGCTTGGAACTTTAAATGGTAATTTTACAATAATGACACAACGAAGAGCATCTCCAGCAACGTCAACACCTTCCCAAAAGGAATCCGTTCCCATTAAAACGGAATAATTTGTCTTCCTAAACTGGTTTAGAAGGTCTTGTCGATTGGTATCACCTTGTTTGAATACTTTGAAATTATTATCTTCAAACCTTTTTGCTAATGCATTATAACAGTTTTGAAGCATGCTATAGGATGTAAATAATATAAAAGCATTTCCACGGCAAGCCTGTATGATTTTCCATATATGTTCATGGGCGGCCTGGGAAAATCCTGAATCTAATGGGGATGGCATATCTGTTGGCACTACCAGCATTGCCTGTTTCTGATAATCGAATGGGGAATCATATCTATTTTCAGTGATTTTTTTATCTTTAATGTACTTTTCAGTTAAACCTAGACGCTGGCGTATAAAATCAAATTTTAAATTAGTCGTCAAAGTAGCGCTACATAATATGATGGATGGAAATTTACTAAATAGATGATTTACCAGTGCTTGAGCAATATCTAAATTAGCATCTACTAATAGAATATTCGTTATAGTTTTATATTTTTGAGCTTCCATCCATCTTACAACATTTGGATCAACAAGCATCATGAGAAAGGTATTTAAAAATTTTATTGCCCCGTCAATGCGTAATGCAAAAGCCTGAATATCTAGTCGGATACTTTTAGTTTGATCATGCATCCGATCATGATCAACAGCCTTTAAATCGTACTCAATACTATCGATCCCTTGCTTATATTGCTTAAGCGTCAGGATGAGTTTTTGTGTTTGAGGAACGATGTCTTCATTCCATTTTTGATGAGTTTGGTGAGCCGGTAAAATTCTAAGTTTTTGTTCTGAGTTGCTGCTTTCTTCTCCGGATCCTTTTTCAGGGGATTTAATGTTATCTAAAAAATTGATATATGATTCAAAGGTTTGGTGTATTTGATCATTGAGAACATGTCTAAGGGCAGGAAGATCGATCGTGAGTCTTGTTACAACAGCGGCGACATCACGTGGAGGTGTTTTATTGAATACTGATTGAAGTTTTTCTTTTAACAGAGGAAGCTTTCCCTGTTGTCGATGATGCTTATCTGAAGCTAATCGGCCTAAATTGCGCATCAAATCTAATCGATGTAATTTGGAGGCAAAGTATTCTGTTGCCATTTCCTCAATATGATGTGCTTCATCGAGGATTACACGTCGATAGCCTGGAAGAATGGCGACGTTGTAATAATTATTAGTCTCAGCTCTTTTTGAAAGATCTGCAAGAAGGAGTGCGTGGTTAGCGACAAGAATTTGCGCATCTTCAGCATTTCTGCGAGCTTTGTAAAAATAGCAAGATTGATAGTGAGGACATTCGTGATGTGAGCAAGCATCGCTTTCAGCACCGACCTTTTCCCAAGCCGCCATTGAAGGAAGAAATGGCAATTCAGAACGAGAGCCATCGACAGTCGAATTTTTATATTGATCAATTTTTTGTATTTCTTCACTTTCATCGGATGGAAAAAGGGAAAGTTCTAATTGAGCATCCTCCAATTTTCTTAGACAGATATAATTATTCATTCCTTTTACAAGAGCTACTTTCAGTTTCAAATTAAGCGCTTCTAATAAGAGGGGAATGTCTTTATTAACGAGTTGTTCCTGCAAAGTGATAGTATGTGTAGAAATGACAGTGCGTTCTTTGTATCGTGAAGCCCAAATTAGGGCAGGAATAAGATATGCAAGACTTTTACCTGTTCCAGTCCCTGCTTCGATTAATGCAATGCTATCTTGATTATAAGCCTCAATGACATTCGTCATCATCATGCGTTGTTGAGGACGAAATTCAAAGCCTTTAAATACTTTTCCTATCAGGCCATCAGGCTGAAATAATTTAACAACTTGCTCTATATTTAATTTCTGTTCCGTTCCAGTTCCTTGAAAAGACATAGTAATACCAGGCTCGGGTAGGATTGATAATTTTTTTTTCGCGTGAAAGCTCCCGCGGTTAAGCGATCGTAAGTCAACCAATATTTCCATTATTGGGTGACTTACGATCGCTCAACCCCAGGAGCTTTGACGCACCAAAAAATCATCAATCCTATCCGAGCGTGGTATATAATCCGGAGGATATGTATCGGCAAAAGCCGATAGTGAGTTGGGCAAGAAAAAAAGCAGTTCAGGATAGACCTCTGGCAAGAGGTCTATCCATTTCTAGAATTATTTATTCAACTTCAAGTAAGTCTAAAAAGGCCTTAAGCTGTTTAGAACGGATTGGATGCCGCATTTTACGCAAGGCTTTTGCTTCGATTTGACGAATTCGTTCACGTGTAACGTTAAACTCCACGCCCACTTCTTCAAGGGTTTTAGGCTTTCCATCGAGTAAACCGAAACGCTGGATTAACACCTTACGTTCACGATCACTTAGGGTAGCAAGAACATCATTCATTTTATCTTTAAGGATAGCGTAACCTGTTGCTTCTGCTGGAGAATCGGCACTAGTATCTTCCAAGAAGTCACCAAATTGACTCTCGCCTCCGTCACCCACTTCAGCCTGAAGCGAAATTGGGTGTTGAGCGATTTTGTAAATTTCTCGAACACGTTCAGCAGTAATTCCAAGTTCATTTGCAAGTTCTTCAGGGGTTGGCTCGCGTCCTGTTTCCATCATAAGCTTTTTCGCACCACGAAGTACTTTATTGATTGTTTCAATCATATGTACAGGGATTCTAATTGTACGAGCTTGATCTGCAATTGCTCTTGTTACAGCTTGGCGAATCCACCATGTTGCATATGTAGAGAATTTGTAACCACGACGGTATTCAAATTTTTCGACGGCTTTCATCAGACCCATATTACCTTCTTGAATAAGGTCTAAGAAGGAAAGGCCTCTGTTTGTATATTTTTTCGCAATCGAGATAACAAGACGTAGATTGGATTCAACCATCTCACGTTTCGCCTCTTGGCTCTTGTCCATCCAGCGTTGAAGCATTCTGACGTCTTTTCTAAAGTCATCTAGAGTACGCCCAGCACCCAATTCACGTTTGTGTAGTTTTCTTTTGGCTGCGTGGAGTTTAGTGCCTGCAAACTTATTGCGTTCGGCTCTCGGAGTTAATTCGATGATATCTTTCTCTAGAGCAAGGAAACGATCATAAGCCCTTAGGATGACTTCAACAAAATCATCGATGATGTTATGTCTCAGATGTAATCGGCGTAAATAAGCTTGAGTACGGATACGACATTTTTCAATATCTTCCATTAATTTTAGACGATCGTTCTTTTTTAAATTTTTGTCTTCAAGCTGATTAAGAAGTCTTTCCAGAACAAGATCCTCTTCTTTGAGCAGTTGGCATAATTTAGGAAGATATGTTAAGAATTCTTGTTTATTCAAAACTTCTTTTTCAGTGATGACTTTATCAAATCTTTCTTTTCCGCTCAGTAGGTAGGTGGCAATAGCAGAGGCTTCTGCCGTCGCGTAACGAAACCGCATGATGATGCGTTCAATTTGAATTTGAGCTTTTTCAATTCTTTTGGAAATCTCTACTTCTTCTTCACGGCTCAATAGTGGTACGGAACCCATTTCTTTAAGATACATACGAACTGGATCGTCAGGAGTACCTTCAGAGCGTTTTGGAAGTGTTTCAAGCTCTTTTGCTTCTTTCTTTCGTTCTTTCTGTCTTTCAACTTCGGACTGATTGAGAACTTGAATATCCATTCCGCTTAGGTATATCAACACTTGATCAATCTGATCTGCCGAATCAAAAGACATCGGTAGAACTTCGTTGATTTCTTCGTAAGTAATGTAGCCTTGATCCTTCGCTAAGGTAACAAGCTCATCAATTTTTTGTTGATGTTGCTGCGTGAAATGATTTTTATAAGTCGTTTTATTCATGCTATCCTAAAATTGAAAATGGGGAGGTGAATGCTTTGTTTGCGCTGCCTGGAAAGTAACGAAGTATAAATAAAACTTTCCATTAAGCCGAACAGCATTACAGTTGGCCCTAAAATTAAACTATACAAAACTCAGTTTAATAATATTGTGTGTTAGTTAGGAGGTTTTTGTCAAGAGTGGAATTAGGAACATTCGGATTGGGATTATACCGCACAAGTCCTGGGATTCAATGATCGAAAAAAGATCTATATTATTAATATTGACACCTTTAGATCATTGAATCCCTGAACTCTTACTAGAAATATCTTTTTTGTAAAGAAAACTGACATTAGTAATACTATCATTATCAAATAATTTCTTTATTTAATCAGATTCCATTAAAGTCGGTAAACCTGAGTTTTGTTTTTTTTAGGGCATTTCGACTTGAGATTTTAACATAGTCCAAATGTGCATAACCTAACCGCGCGTGGTATATAATAACAATTAATACAAAAAATTATCGAAGATTGAATAATGCCAAAAATGACGCTATTGTTATAGGATCTGGACCAAGCGGTCTTACTAATGTAGTCGGGAAAAAAAATGCAAATTTACGCTTTAGATGAATCAGATAAAATTGTAATCGCAAAGACAGCAAAAAAACATCAAGATTACTACTGCACTGAATGTCGCAATCGACTACGACTAAGAGGCGGAAATCATCGCCAGAACCACTTTTTTCATATTGAGCCAAATCGCCATTGCCGACTACATGGCAAAGGAATGGTTCACATACAAGTTCAACAACACCTCTTAGAATTATTACCAATAAATGAATGCCAATTGGAATATCGATTTCCTCAAATTAAAAGAATCGCTGATGTTGCATGGATCCAACAGAAGGTCATATTTGAAATTCAATGTTCACCCATCACTGCAGAAGAGATTCGAAATCGTAATCGTGACTATCAATTGCTTGGATGGCAGGTTATTTGGATACTACACGACAAACGATATAATCAATGGAGGCTATCATCTGCAGAATTGGCTTTAAGAAATAGCCCACACTATTTTACGAATATGGATAGTGAAGGTGTCGGGATAATTTACGATCAATTTGATTTGATATCTTATGGGATACGCAAACATAAGCTGAAAGCTTTGCAGATCGATCCGACATATTTTCATATATTGCATCCAAGTATTTCGAATAGAAGAGGGATCAAATTAATTGAACACCGTTTAAAACATTGGTCGGTACATTTTCGAGGTGACTTAATTGATGTGCATGATCGAAGAGAAGAAGAAGAATATATACACGCTGCTAAAGAATTGGAAAAAAATTGGAATAAAAGTGATGTATTAGTCGAAAAAAGATCGTTTGTTTTTTCTAATTATTTCAAAAATATTATTTACAATTGGGTTCTACGACCATACAAATTATTGTTTCAAATCATACTAGAACGTATGTGTCGTTAATATGCCTGTCACTTGAGGCAAAGAAGGCGCGGCCTTCATTCGCCTTTATTAATTGAATCTTTTACATCACTTAAAGAAAACTTCATTGTGTTAGGCCTGAAGGGCCGGTATGAAATAGCCCAGGTCGTAGCAAAGCGGAGGCCTGGGACAGTACAAACAATACATTGAGTCCTGTAGGGACGGCATATTGATACGTACATGATTTATGCCGTCCTTTCAGGACTCGAATATTATTTTATTTACACCCAGGCCTCCGCTTCGCTGCGACCTGGGCTATTTCATGCCGGCCCTTCAGGCCTAACACAGGGAATCTTTCTTAAAATAAATAAAGTAATAGAGTGGGGAACAGTAAGTAAAGTAATTTAGGCTAATTTGAATCTTTTTCTTATCTTGAGAGCATTGGGTAAAGAACCCCGATCACATAATTTCTAAATAAGCCTGAAGGAAGTGCGCCAAGATGACAGTGCATCATTATCTCTTGCCTATCTTTAGCTTTGACTAGCAAACGTATTTGCGACTCAGGCTCAGAGACAAGAGAGTTTAAGCCTTTCTTCCAGTCTGAAGCACCTTCATGAATTATATTTGAGAAATCTGTTATAAACTTATCCGGGCTCCAGCCAAGAACGTCTTTGACTTGATTGTTAACAAATAGAGCCTTATTTTCTCGAGGATAATAGACAAAAACAATCAATCCATTTTCTTCACTTTTCAAACTATCAAATAAACGTCTTTGATCTATGGCATAGTGGGGTGTGGATAGCTCCCAATAGCGAGAGGATTCATTTCCATAATAATTAGATCCTGCCAATTTTTGAGTTACCTCAATACACCGTTTGAGCAAGGATGAAGCCTCTTCCACCATATTTGGACTTGTATCAGATAATTGCAAAATATCAATTTTATTTTCTAAGACTTGTGTGCCAACCTGGTGAGAATAGTCTTCCGCAGAAAATTCAGCATTAGAAATAGAATGCACTTTATTGTTTTTTTCGACTTGAGGCACTATTTTAGATTCTGATTCATGCAAATAAAGTAACGTCTTTATTTCATAACTCAAATCTTGAATTTTAATATCGAGCTGAGAGATCTGTTCTTTATGTTTTTCAATCTCGACGTTTTTATCTTCAATATTTTGTTGCAAAGAATGGATTTGGATCGATTTTTGTTTTAGCTGCTCTTCAGAAAAAATCTTATAGTCTGCGAAATCATGAGCAACCTGTTCACATTGATCCATCAGTAGTTTTTTTTCTTCATCAACTCTTTGTAATTTTTCATTTTTGAGTTGAATTTCTTCAATTAATGAACTGTGTTGATATTGACTTTCCTTTAGCGAATTTTGCAGATAAAAAAGTTGTGTTGAATCGAGTTCGTGCAAGATTTCAGATTTATTAGCTTCTTGAATAAGTGATGTGTCAAGTGATGTGACTTTAGTTTCTTTTGGGAGAAATAATTTAAGCTCTGTTTGATGAACATCTCCATGCAATTTTCGCCTAATAGCCTCCTCCCAGTAGGTAATAAGAAGGATCACAACTATTGCACACGCTCCGACCATCATGAGTCCCAACGTAAGAACAAACCAACTTTTGCTGGGATGCATCAAAGTGATGCTATAAGAAGCAAAGAAAAATAAAGGCAGCAAATAAAGTGAGAGGATTATTGCAAAAAGATATTGTCGATTATTGAACTTAAATTTCATACTTCCATTGCACCTAAAAAATTAGACAAATGTTATCTCTCTATTGTACAAAAGTCAATTTGAAATATAGAGAAATTCGTAAGTTTTATACCACGCTCGGATATGCACCACTTTTTTCTTGTATATTAGCAAAAAAGTTGTTACAAAATTTACTCGAAAATTAATTTCATCAAAAAAATTAGGAAAAAGTATACCTTCATGAAAACCTTCATTAGATTTTTTTTACTTCAAATATTGGCTTTGCATGTAACAACATTTTCATGTTCTGCTGTTGAGTCTGAAAAAAAGATAAATGATTATTTCAAAAATGTTTTACTTATTATCAACTTCAACCACCCTTATTACGATAACATAGAATTTTTGAAAGAGATCTATGGCCCTTATTTTCCAAATATCGTCTTCTATGGGGATACACCAAATCCAAAATATCCCGAAATTAATATCGTTAATCACAATGGAGGATATTTTATTCACAAAGCGATCAGCCACGCAATGCAAAAATGGCCTAATTACAAAGGATACATTTGCTGCCAAGACGATTGTTTTATGAATTTTTGGAATTTTACTCGGTTGGATAAAAATAAAATATGGTTACATCAATATTGGACGGCTTCATTAAAATCAAAAGATCATTGGTGGCCTTGGTGGAATAGACCGGATGGTTTTTTTGCTGCTGTAAAAGCTCATAAGAAATTGCCTGATCAATCTCGTAAAATGTTAGAAAAAAATTGTGGTCAAAATAATTTTGCATTTACCTGGGCTGATTTTGTTTACTTCCCAAATAAGTATAGGAAGGAATTTATCAAAACCAGCCAGCATTTCAATAAGCCTAACGTTTTCATAGAAATCGCCATTCCAACGATCATCCTCTGTATGGAAGATTATGAAAATATTGAAAAACTAAATCCTTGCTGGGGCGGAACGATCAATAGTATTGACTTAGCTAGCTATTCCGATGCCGTTGATTGGTTGCATCCATTAAAATTTTCAAAAATTGAAAATAGAGAATTTATTAAACAAGTGGTCATGAATAAATTTCATTAAACTAATAACACAGGTTAATTGATTGTTTTCATTGCACTCTTTTGCTTAGGTTGATATCGTAGCAACCTTATTTCTACTAAAAGCTTACTAATTTTTTCAGTAACAAAAAATTCCATTTATGTCGAAAAAGCAAGCAGAATTTGAAATTCTAATTGATTCTAACAGAATACAGAGAGAATATTTTAAGGATCTGTACCGATATCGCGAACTTTTTTACTTTTTTGCATGGAGAGATATTTTAGTAAGGTATAAGCAAACAATTTTAGGAATAGCCTGGGCCGTCATAAGGCCTCTTTTGTATATGGCCGTTTTTGTTCTAATATTTGGTAAAATAGCCCACTTAGAAACAACAGAAGTTAACTATCCTTTATTCATATTGGCAGGAATGCTCCCTTGGCAGCTATTTACTAGCTGCTTAATAGATAGTAGCAACTGTTTAGTCATTAATGCATCACTTATTTCCAAAGTCTACTTTCCTCGCATTATCCTACCTTTCAACCATATCATTGTAAGCTTTGTCGATTTTTTTATTAGCCTTGGCATGTTGTTCTTTCTAATGATATTTGTAGGCTCTTTCGATCACTGGTCTATCTTATTGTTACCGGAATTCTTATTTTTAACCTTTGCCCTATGCCTAGGATCGAGTCTTTGGTTATCAGCATTAACAGTTCGCTATCGTGATTTTCGATTTATCGTTCCATTCATTATGCAATTCGGTATGTTTATTTCACCTGTAGGTTACAGTAGTTCTTTGGTTCCCTCTTCATGGCAATGGGTTTATTTTTTAAATCCCATGGTTGGAATTATTGAAGGATTTCGTTGGTGTTGTTTTGGAACCGTTGAACCCCATTTACCATTAGCGGTAGGGTTATCAGTTGTTATCAGCTCGATTATTTTAGTCACTGGATTTTTTTATTTCCGCAAAATGGAACGTATTTTTGCAGATATCATTTAGAGAATAGTTATGAACGTTATTGAAGTTAAAAATGTTTCCAAAAAATATGTCATCGCTCATGAACACCAAAACCCCCATGCCTCAATTCGTGAAATCATTACAGAATATGGAAAAAACATTCTCAAAAGCATCTTCAAAAAAAACAGATCTAATCAATCCACAAAAGCAAACACATTTGAAGAATTCTGGGCTTTAAAAAATATTAATTTTGATATTCAAGCAGGAGATCGTATTGCTCTTCTAGGAAGAAATGGGGCCGGAAAATCTACTTTGCTAAAGTTATTATCGCGTATAACGGACCCCACATCGGGTAGTATAAAAATCTCAGGTCGAGTAGCAAGTTTGTTGGAAGTTGGTACAGGTTTTCATCCGGATCTAACAGGAAGAGAAAACATCCTCTTTAATAGTGCTATAATGGGAATGAGTCATCGTGAGATAAAAAGCAAATTCGAGGAGATTGTCGCTTTTGCTGATATTGAAAAATTTTTGGATACCCCCATAAAAAGATATTCTAGCGGCATGTGTATGCGTTTAGGATTCGCTATAGCTGCACATCTTAATGCAGAATTGCTTATTTTAGATGAAGTCCTAGCTGTTGGAGACATTCAATTTCAAGATAAATGCATGAAAAAAATGAATGAAATCGGGGCTCAAGGTAGCACAATCCTATTTGTAAGTCATAATACAAGCTCTGTATTATCTTTATGTAATAAGGGAATTTTGCTAGAAAAAGGCGAACTAAAGAATTATGGACCTATTGAACAATGTTTGAGCCACTATATGCAAACATGTCCGATAGCGGGATTAAAGTGGATCGGAAATGCCGGTGATGATCATATTCGATTTTTTTCTGCGGCCTTGCAGGCACCATTAAACAACACTGGATTTTTCTATCAAGAGGAAAATACATTGTTAAATATTGATTGCGAAGTGATGAAACCAAATCCAGGACTATTTTTGGGAGTAAGTATTTTAAATTCTCGGGGACAAACAATTGCCCACTCACGACTTTGCGATTTAGAAGAATTTCAAAATATGATAATTAATCCCGGTCAACATCAATTTTCTTTCCATCTTGATCTTAATCTATTTCATCCCGGTGAATATCAAGTTAGAATTGATTGTTCAATCCAAAATAGAAAAAAAATTCTAGATGATGAAGTCTTGTTAAAATTTGCTGTTTACTCACGTTCATCTCAGTTAAAACATCCTCCAGGAACTGAAAAAGATGGAATTAGCTTAGGTAATCGTTGGAGAAAACAAAATGCTATCCCAAGCGGGTATAAATCTAAATTGAAGTAGGAATATTATGGTTGACTCAGGAAATAAATTCTTCATGACTTTATCAGACTTTTTTCGTCTCTGCAAAAGATCATGGAAGCATATAGTAGCAGCTGTTGCTTTTCTGGGAGTTTTAGGCTGTTTATTCGCATTAACTAAGCCAGTGGAATATAAGGTTGAGGGGACCTTTAGAGAAAAAAATACAAAACCTTCAAATCTTGGAAATTCGTTAACCATGTTGGTTACCGGCTTTGGATCAAATGTGGATAGCGAAGCCTTTGCAATCATAAGATCTCGCAAATTGATGTCCTCAGTAGTATATAAATTGGGATTACAAGGTACCGTCATTCAAGAAGGTAATGAGGATACTTATTTCAATCGTATCGGCAATCACTTGAAAGTTGAATATGCCCTTTTTAGAAATATGTTAAGGCCGATTCTTCCCAATATCACATGCCCAATGAAAATCAATGAAATTCAATACTTTGCTGAATCTCCCCTCGTTTTTCAATTACAATTTTCTGATTCTGAAGATGGTTATCAAGTCATAGATTCAGAACGCAAAATTTTAGGTCAGGGATATCTAGGAAGCCCTTTTAGAACTGACAATTTTCAATTTACTTTGAACTGCACCGATAACAAACCAAAGGCACGAGCCTACACTGTTGTTCTTTGGCCTATGGATTTACAAGCGCAGAATATTTTGGATAAATTACAAATCGAACCCGATAGAGCTGACAAAACACTCTTAAGAATCTCCTATCGTGATCGTAACCGTCATTTGGCACGCGATGTTGTCAATACTATAATGGAATCATATCAAGAATATTTAAAAAATGTACACGATCTCCAAGCCGAACTGCAAATGGCTTATTTGAAAGAACGACAAGATGAAACCAATAAAGATTTACAAATCTTAATGGATAAATATGCGACATCTATTTCTGAAGATTTGTCCAGCACCGGAATTGCAAATTCCGATAAAGAAATGAATTTTTTAGCCGAAAGTCAACATCTTCTTAAAGAAAAGCTTCTTGCTAATGAATTAGAATCTAAAAGACTGCAGAATTTACAAGCTGGATCATTCGAGTATTATGAGCGTTATAGTAATAATGAGGGAGACCCTATTATTATCAATAACATCCTCGATGGGATACGTAAAAGCAAACAACAACGTGACTCATTAGAATTGGCAATCACAAAAAGCGCCCTCTTTAATTCAAAAGAAATACAATCATCATTTAATCAGCAGCAACAAGAATTATTAGAAGTTCGTAAAAATTTAGAAGAATTAAATTCGATCTCTGATGCCTATAAAAATAATACAAAACCAGATTTTTCATTAGCCATTTTTGATGATAAGCGGTTTCTTCTGAAAGCATGGACTAATAGCTTAAAAGAAATTGAACGGTCAACTATAGAAAATGCAAAAAAACAAAAAGAACATTTTCTGTTTTATCTCGAAAATTTAAAACGTCTTTTTAATGTTCATGAAAAAATCATTCAAGAACGCCTTACACACCAGCAAAATCCTTCATTAGAATTTCAAGGAATTCACTTAGAAACTTCTCAAGAGCTTTATATTGGATATAGTAAAGAACTAAATTCTCTTCATTCTACTATTGTACAGAACCATTTTTTAATTAAACAAGTCGAGAATCCGGAATTTGAAATTAGTTCCCTCAGCCACTCTTTAACTGACAATGTGAGTAAAGAAATCATCTCTCGCGCAAGTCAGCTATCACTCGAATTGCGGGATGAAAATAACAGAACCTCCAAGGAACAAGGAAGAGTGCAATCTGAGCTCGCATTACAGCGCAAGTTTCTTGTGTTGCATCTTCAACAGATGACGTTGCTCAATGAATTAGAAGCAAAATTAATGGAAGAAAAAATTTATAGCTTACAAAATGTGACCCTTGAGCTTATCCATCACCAGATATCCTTACTGGAAAAGAATTTGAAAGACTATATCTCAACAAGGCTCGAAAATTTAAAACAAGAAAAGCAAATCGTACTTCAACATTTGGACGAACTTGCAGAAAAAATGTCCCATTTACCAAAAAGATGGGTTCAAGAAAGCCTTATCGAACAAAATGTTGAAACAAGTCAATCGATTGTACAAGAAATTGCCAAAATGGTTGAGGTCCGAAATATTTCTCATAAACTGGAACTGATCCAATCGGCTCCTGTCGATACCGCTTCATTGCCTCTACACCCCTTACCATCGAATATGGTTTTGTACACAATCCTTGGTGGGATGCTAGGTTGTATTTCTTCCATGGGTCTATTAGTAGGAAGAGCAATTCGTAATGGTGTGATTGCTTCCAGCAGTAATTTGAAATCAATGGGACAAAATGTTGCGGGTAATCTTTCTTCTAATATGTATGGACCATTGAAAGATCAAGATTTAGATACATTAAGACTTCTTCAGTCCCACCTTATGCAAGAAAGAGGAAAACAATCCTTATTGTTAATTGAAGGACATGGACCCGACTATTCAAAAGATTTAGCTGAATTAATCGTCAAAAAGAAGAATAATGTGATTAGGCTGTTCCTTGATTTCGATCGACATTCTCAATCAGATCGGTCGGGTTTATTACAATATTTGGAAGGTAAGACACCTTCTCCATTAATTCAACAAGATGATGGAGGAGATTTTATTGAAGGGGGAGGAATCAGTCGCTTTTCAATAGAAATATTAAGAACACAGCAATTTTCAGACCTACTTTTTAAACTAAAAGAAAAATATGATTGCATCCTTGCTGTTACACATGTTTTACCAAATAGTGCAGAAGGTGAAATTTTAACATCGCTATTTTCTTCAATTGCGATATCAGTGGAAAATGAGACGATTCCGGAACTTTCTCATTACTTTAAATTAGCAACTGAATGCGACAAAAAAATTGCCTTTGTGATGGTTTCTCATGATGATGTATAAGATACTTGAGTGTAGGTTGTAAATCTCACATGGATTCCAGGATCAACCTCCGCTTTATTTTTCTAATTCCGTTTATATTTTTGATTTTATCAGGCCTTACGGTCCCCTCCGATGGGGATCATGGTTTGATAAGTATAAAAGGGGTTTCTTTTGTCGCTAGCGTCTTTGGTTTAGGGGCGTATTTATTAATTAATAATCAGCTCTCCACCATTCAAGTAAAATTTCTTTTGTTTTTGATTGTAGCCTCAATGGCGTTAATTTTTTGGTTTTTCGTCAGTTCATTCTATGATGCCACAACTATAAAATCGATGTTTGATCAATTCAAAATCTTTTGGATTACGCTTTGTACATTGGGTCTGAGTATATTTTTTGTTAAAGAAGGTTTTTTATCCTTTCCTACTTTTATCAAGATGATTTTGTACTTTAATCTATCCTATTCGTTGCTCAAAGTAGGAGCTGTTATTTTGTTTTTGATTGGATTAATTAATATTGAAGATGCCTTGAAATTGATTGGCGTCAGATATATGAGTATGTCCATATATGGGGACCTCAGTCGTTTACAAACATCTGTGGATATCATGACACCATTTTTATCTATTTTTATTCTACAATCTGATTATTTAGGTCTATCTTTTAGCCGCAAATTTAAAGTGTTTTATATCGTTATTTCTCTAATATCGATATTTCTCAGTTTTTCACGCTATCTTCTTTTTATTGAAGTGTGCGGATTTATCTTTTACTGGTGTACGCTGCGTTTAAGGCATGTTTTTAAATATTTTGGATATGCAATAATAGGTATGATGCTCATCACATTTTGGGTAGGGCCAAGCACGATGTATTCCATTGTTGAAACTCGCTTTTTTAGTACTGCATCAAGAGATTCGGATACCGTTCGATCCGAACAAGTTACAGCTTTAATGGCAGAATTTCGAGAGGCACCCTGCTTAGGAAATGGTTTGGGCAGTTATTCAACGGAATGTATTCGCGATTATGTAAATCCTCATGCCTATGAAGTTCAATGGGTTGCCTTTTTAATGCAGTTTGGAATAGCTGGAGTCTTTTTAATGCTATTAGCGATGGGTATAATAGTAATAAAATATCTCACCTTTCCTATTTCGCGCTTAAAAATTTCATTTCTGCTCATGTTTATTTTGTGGATTCTATCTGGATTTACAAACCCCTTTTTAATTTCCCTAACAAGTGGAATCGTCTATTCGTTATTTCTACTTACAGGGGATTATCTAAATGAAAATCCGCTACAGAATTGTAAAATGTAACCACTCCCTCAATTTTTTATTTTTCCGGCAGGAATATAACCAGAAAATGCTTCAAATAACATATTTCTTGTGCTATTCAAAGATTAAGTTATATAAACTATGTTATAAATTTTTTATCTAATTTAAATATAGCTTCACAAAAATTTTTATAGAGTACAAAAATATGAATCCTTTGTTTTCCCTCCAAAATAATTCAGATTTATTGCAGTTCGAATTTTCAGAAAAAATTAAAGAAGCGGAAAAAGCCAAGGCCTTGGCAGCACTAAATCCATCAGAACAAATTGCCTTTCATGTTTGCTATGAAGATACTAATGAAATAGAGGATCTGATTAACAAAAAAAAAGCGGATCCCTCGATTCAATTAACGATCAAAGCGACTGAAATAATTCTCAAAGTCACTGATAGAGATTGCTTAAAAGCAGATGGCTTTACTGCTCTACACCTTGCATGTAAAATAAGTTCAGGTGCTTCTATCAAATGCTTATTGGTTTTTGTGAAATTATTTCCACAAATGCTCCATATAAAAAATAGCCTCGGACGGACTCCTCTACATACTTTAGCGTTAAATGATGAGTCTTTTGGTGCCCAACAGATAGCAGAATTAGTAGAAAACGGGGGCAATTTATTTGAATTAGATCGTCAGGACTTAACTCCATTTAATTATATTGTTCAGTCAAAAGCATTAGAGGTGATTAAATCTGTTTTTACAAAAGTTGCACCCATACTAGCTTCTCAACTTGCTTCAATCATTAGGGAGAAAATTCTTGATAACTTACCCGTTAGAGTTATTTCTATCGTGACAGGATATCTAAAAGTGCCTCAAATGGTTGATTACTTAGAATACTATCAAGCAAGAAGTCCTACCTTTCATCGAACAACCCTTATGCATAGTGCTGCCATGGCCAAAGGAAGTCACATTGAAAGAATTAATTTTCTTCTGAGCGAAGAGGTTGACCCTTGTGAACTATATGCGGTTCAACCAAATGGAAAAATACCTTTAGAACAATTAGCAGAACAAGATCAAACGGCTATTATAACATGGAATAAACCATTATATGACAAATGCCATCAAGAGTATTATATGACCGCGGTATTGTCGTTTTGTGCTACTGTGGGATCCTTGGAAGGTATTAAGCATCATATTGAAATAATGAAAGTAAACCCATTTCTTTTGGTTAATAAATTTGCTATTGTAAAAATGAAAGAGCTAGAAATAAGTGAAAATGCAAAAGGAAATGCGTACAAACTTGAATTAGATCTTGATAAGATGCTGGGTAAATCGGCCTTTCATTTTGCTTGTGCTGCGGCTCAAGAAACCATTATCAGATATTTTGTTGATAAGTTTCCGAATATTATTCGAGTTTATGCAAGTAATTCCCCTTTTTCTGAGCTTGTAAAGGGAAAATGTAGCGAAGAATTGATAGAATACTTTTTAGACCATGGTGTAAATTTTTTAGAGTCAACAGATGATTTCACAAATACTTTATTTGGAGTATTAGTAGAGAATGATAAAGTTTCAATCAAACTTGATACCTTAGTGAAATGGCTTTTAAGAGCTGCTAAGGAAGAGGATGCACAAAAGTTTACTCCTAATTATAGCCCTGTGCTTAGAAAACCAATCGATTTTACTGTAGTCGGTGGACGGAGCCTTTTGGGACATTTTGCTCATAAAGGAAATTTAAAGTCTGTTATTCATTTGCTTGAATTAGGGGGAGAGCCTTATTTAAAAGATATGGAATATTTAGGGAATGAAGAAATAAGAATTTTGCTGAAAGGTAAAATTAATGAGAAAAGGGAAAAAGAATGCCCTGCATCATTCTTACCTCTTTATGCTTACGAGCGTAGAGATAAAGAATTTATTGATCTTATAAAAGCTAAAGGTGTTGATGCAGTTGCTCCTCTTACCGATTCTTTAAGAATATGGATTGATGAAAATGCTAGTTCTTATGCTGAAAAAGCAGATCTTTCAATTAGTCTAGGAGTCACACCGCTACATCTTGCATGTGCTTTTGGACGCATTGAATTAATAGAATTTTTGATTGGTTATTATAAAGATAAGGATTTAAGTATTGTTGTAGATTCGGATAAAAATACGGTTTTACACTATCTTGCTGCTTATCCTTGGACAACTTATTCATGGACTAATAAAGGCAATTGGCAAGAAATATTAACAAGAGTACTAGAAATTCTCATTAAATGTAAGGCATTCCCGACTGCAAATAATAAGGGAGAAACTCCCTTTCATTTTGCAGCACGACATGGCAAAGAGGTTTTTAAAGCATTTAAAGCTCCATTTGAATTTTTAAGTAAAGCAAAAGAGGCTTCTGAGGAATATAAAGAGGAGCACAAAGAGAAGAAGCCTTTAAGAGATTTATCTAGCATATTAGCTCTCAAAAACCGTGAAGATAGAATTGCTGAATATTACCTTCCGCCTGATGGATATGGTACTCAAGAATTGCAATCCGACCAATCTGTTCAAACAATGGGGTTGGCACCCTCGGGCTTTGGTTTTTAATATTGGATTGCATTACCTAACACAGTGTGGAATAATCATACGCTAAATAATATAGGATAAAAGATGGTTTCTTCACTTACAACCTTTACAAATTCACCTGATAAATATTCAGAATTCACTCCATCGGAACAAATTGCCATATATGTTTGTGAAGGGAATGTTTTTAAAATAGAAAATCTTATAAATGAAAAGCATGCGGACCCTACAATAGCTTTAACACGCTCTGTAATTGATAAAATCAATAAAATTAGCAAAACCGAATTTGATACAAGAGGTCTGACAGCTTTACATATTGCATGTAAATTTGGATCAGAAAAAACTATAGATTGTTTATTGCAATTTGTTGAAAAATTTCCAAAAATGCTACATATAAAAAATTCTAATGGACGAACTCCACTGCACATATTAGCGTTAAATAGAAGAGCTTTTGGTGCTCGGAAGATCGTGAAAATTGTGAAGCTAGGAGGCAATATTTTTGAATTAGATAATAATCATCAAACGCCCTTAATCTATATTGTTCAGAGAAAAACGTTTGAGATTATGCAACGCATTTTTAGTAAATTAGGACCAATACTTTCACTTCGAACTATTGAAATATTTCAAGCGATCGTACCAAATAATCGTTTTTCTCGAGGTATTGCAACATCTTTGTTAGGATATCTAAATTTGAGTGATTTAGAAAAATTCCAAAATATAAAAGAAAATAATAATCGAAAGACACTTCTACAAGCAGCTTGTTTTGCCGAAGAAGAGCAGCGTTTCAAGAAAGTTCAATTTCTTCTAAAAAAGGGGCATGATCCACATGAACTTTTCACCGTATCAACAGATGGAAGTTATGGGTTAGGGCGCTTACTTAATCCTTCAATAACTTATGAGTTAGAGGGGGGCATAACTGATGAAGAAAGAAAATTATTCCTTAAGCAGCTTAGAGAGATTCACAAAAAATGTAAGAGAATACACGTTCAGACGGCTCAATTAGCGATATGTGCTTTGCAAGGAAATTTGAAAAAAATCGAACATCTATTAGAAAAAGAAAAAGTTGATCCTCATCTTTTGGTCTGTGGAGACGGAATGAATGGAGCAATACAAGAAATAGGCAAAAAAGAAGGCCAAAAAGTATTAGATCAAATCCACAGCTTATCAGAAGATAGGGGCACAGGATGGCATTATATGTATGGAAATTCAGTTTTTCAATTTGCTTGTAGGGCAGGACAAAAAGGCGTGATTCAATATTTTATCAAAATGTATCCAGATATCATCCACCATGTAGAAATCCCACTTTATGAAATGGTAGGCAATTCTCCTTTTTATGAATTAATGCTCGGTAATTGTAGTAGAGAGTTGATTGAGATTTTCCTTAAGGCAGGTGCAAATCTATGGGAATATAATCGATATGATAATAAATGGTTATTAGAAGAACTCTTAACTAATCCAAAAAGTTCTATTCCAACTTCAACAATCATTGATGAAATGAGAAAAGCAAAAAAAATAGATGATGGTGAGGAAATGTTAAGTCGGGATTTGATCAATGAAGACGTTGTAGGTGGGAAAACTCTTTTACAACATTTTGCAGTTAAAGGAGACATTGAATCGGTTAAGTTGTTACTGGAAGCTGGTGCGGATCCATATATCACACAAGTTGAAGATATAAAAGATGAAGCAATAATAAAATTATTGAAAGATAAATGCATTGAAAAGGATCGCAGCGGAAAAAGGTCATCAGAAGAGTATAAAAGAGATCCACAAAGTTAATGAATGAACTTCCAGTTAGATTTCTCGACAAACCCCTTTCTAATTTACCTAACAAGTGGAATCGTCTATTCGATATTTCTACTTACAGGGGATTATTTAAATGAAAACCCACAACAAAATTGTAAAATGTAATCACTCACTCAATAATAAAATTTTTTAATCCATTGATCAAAAAACTTGCTGTTAAAACAAAAAAGTTGCGCGAAAAACAAGAAATCGCGCAACACTTAGGTAGATTGTTGCGCGAAAAGGTGAATTGCGCAAAATAATTTGCGCGAAATAAGACCATCCGAATTTTTTGAATGGCAGAGCTTATGGAAATAGAAATGCCTCCAGAAACTGAATGAGTGTCTAATTTAGGTCGCAACTAGGCTTTTAAATCCATTTTTTCATCATTTCTTGGGGTGAAATATTCTCATCTTCCAAATGATTTTGAAGTTCTTCACCCCATATGTCCACGTTGGATAATGTATCTACCATTTCTTTATTCTTATCGGTTCCAACACCATGCAAATAACAGAGCATGAGGTAAAAAGTACATATTGCATCTTTCCTTTTTTTATAACCTAATGAAAATTGTTCAAATGCAAGTTTATGGTTTACGGATGTCCCTATCCCATGTACATAGCACAGTCCTAATTTATGGCAGGCATAATATATATTTTCCTTCAATGCTACTTGATAGTGTTGGAAAGCTTTTAAAGGATTTCGTACCGTCCCAATTCCTTTTTCATAACATCGTGCTATATTATAACTACTTCCTATACAACCTGCCTTCATTGCAGCATTGTAGTTAATGAAGGCTTCTACAGGATCGGAAGGGGTTCCTATTCCATCTTGATAACATACTCCTAAATCATGGAGACAGACTGGATGCATAATTGCTGCTCCCCTTTGGGCGACTTGAAATCTATCTAGACTTGCGAAATCGTTTTTATAGTGTGCTTTCTCCTCAACTTTATCTTTTGTTTCAGCTTTAACTTCTTTAGTTGAGTCCTCCCTTGCTCTCTTTAGGGAGACTTTTTGGCTGGGATGTCCTTCTAAATCTGCGGTATCCATTTTTGCAGTATTAGAAGATGAGGAAACATCTGGGGATTTTGTTCCAGCTGGTAACAGCAAAGATTGAAGGAATTGATCTAAAACTTGATCCTTTTCTAATTGTTGCTCACACTGTTTAATAGCCTTATTGCAAAGTGGACATAATGGATATGCTTTTTCATTGGGAAATGCTTTTTCTTTAAGTGCTTAAAACTTTTCAAAGAGCGCCTGAATTTCTCTTGATTCAATTTGATGTGAGCAGGGATGGAGTGTCACTGGACGTTCAAGTAGTTTTCCAGAATCCTTGGCGACAGATTTTTCCTTCCCAACTAAAGAGTGTGAAAATTGTAAAGTAGATAGATCAGCTTTTGGAGTCGTCATTATTATTTAATTCCTGTTTTAATTCAATAATTAATAAATGTAATTTATTAATTATTAAATAATAATTAAAATATTTATAATGAAAAATGGAGAAAGTAAAGAAAAAATTTGGTGTTTAGATTCAATTAAAGTGCGATCCCTTTGGAGTGCGTGTCGCTTTGAGGCTAAGAAAAAATTGATTTAATTCTAGAATTCACTTCGTTAGCTCGGTAGAGCGTCTGTTCAAAGCCCGGAGTGACGTAAGGAACTCCGGGAAAAATAAAAAAAGAATTAGAGCTCGGTAGAGCGACTCAAATATGAGATTATTACGTAGAAGTCTTTCAAGTAGGTTTTGTGTATTATTAGAAAGTGTCCGTATATCGTCGCATATTTGAGTCGCCCTACACGGGCTCTATTTATTATCTATTTACCCGGAGTTCCTTACGTCACTCCGGGCTTTGAACAGACGCTCTATCGAGCTAACGAAGTAAATTCTAGATTTAAATCAATTTTTTCTTAGCCTCAAGCGACACGCGCTCCAAAGGGATCGCATTTATTAATTTAATCTAAACCAAATTTATCCTAAAACGTCTCTGCGTTGAATTCGTTTGTGGAATACACATGTACATAACGTAAACCTTTTTTTTAATGCAAAAAACACTTTGGATTTAATTAGAAAAAAGATAAGAATGATGTTCCATTTTGAATTCGATCTTTTTTCCATTGGTTAATATATAATGAAATCTTATCTAAGTCTTCTTTTACTACTTCTTTTTTGCGCTTCATGTTCACGTCCATGTCATGACTACGATGTTTATGGTGCAGATGAATTTGTCATCGATTCCTATAAGATTCGTCAAGGCAAGTCCGCAATTCTAGATATGGAAGGAATTGATGTGGGAGAATTGCCATGCGAAGCAATGGATGAATATCAAGACGTTATTGCTGAAGATGATATTTTAAACATCGCCTTATATCACCCCAAAAGAACCGATGTCGTCAGCGCTGTCGAATTTATCAATCGTACAATTGGCTTCAGAGTTAGTAATGGAAAAGTTGACTTCCCAGATATTCCTCCGGTAGTAGTTGCAGGATTAACATTAGAAGAAGCACGATTGAAAATCCAAGAATGCTACCAAGAACATATTCAAAATATGGAAGTTTTTCTCAATTATCGAGAAAGATTATCAAGAAAAGTAGAGCTCACCGGTGCAGTTGAAAAGCCGGTTATCCCTGTTGACGGCAAAATCCGACTCTACGAAATCCTCGCGATAGCAAGAGTCCCTAATAATGCTAACTTTTTCAAAAGTTATGTGGTTAGAGATGGTCAACAACTGCCTGTAGACTTATATCAATTAATGAATCAAGGTGACATGACCCAAAACATCGTCATGATGGGTGGGGATAAGATTTTCATTGCAAGCCCAAGTGATTCAACAGTGATGGTCATGGGTGAAGTAGGAATGCCTAGAGCTGTGAATCTTCCTTATGGCTCTTTATCGCTTCGTGAAGCGATCGTATCGGCTGGAGGTATACCATTCACAGGTAATCGTGATTGTATTCAAGTCATAAGAGGCAATTTACAAAATCCAAAGATATATGTTCTTTCATGGGATCATATTGTCCACTTACCAAATGATAGCCTCCTGTTAATGCCTGGAGATACCATCTATGTTTCTGAAAAACCGATTACGCAATGGAACCGCTTCATCGACCAGCTCCTGCCAAGTTGTATTGGCGCTCAAGCGGCCTATGGGACATATAATATTATTCGACATTAACGTGTAATTTCTGTGCCTATTGAGATTGGAATAATTTCTCGTCGAGTCCAAGCTGCCATCAAATTATCATTGAAAAGACGGCTCAAAGTCCTAATCCCTAATCCCAAAATCAATAATTCCGATGAAGCAAAGAGGGTAAATTTTATTGAAGAGGCTTTGATATTTAGTAAAAAAGGGGCGACTGTGCTAACGACATTCAAGAATTGCACGGGATAAAAGACGATTGTCACTATGGCAATAGCAACAATCGTCAAAGTCGTAATCATTAATGGATTTTTTATATTTAATAACGCCACATCCGTTGGAATTGTGAAAGGGGAGATACAGCCCTCACCAATTTTCTCGAACACGTTATTGCGATAGGCAAATTCCTGGCCATTTCGTATATCATAGAAGCACTTAGCCCCTACAAACAATCCATAATCTTTTACTGAGTTAAATGTTGGTTGCATTTTTATCCAATGTTACAAAATTATTTAGCAGCTGCAGCAACTGTTCCAGCAGCCGGTTGATTATAGAACCTATTCATAAGCTCTTTGTTCATGAAGCGACCTTCAGCACGCAATGCTGTAGAAATAATAAGTTGTAAACTGAAAATATAAGAACTAAAACGGACTGCCCATAATGGGATCTGAGGTAATAATACCAATGCTGCTTTTACAGTGCTCATTGTCATGCTCGGATAGAATAGAAATGAATCACCCACCAAAGCCAAAGCCGTTACCACTAAAGTAACAACTTTAGGATCCTTCATCACCGTCCACACTTTTCCGGGAAACTTTTCAACGATCCACAAACCAAAGTCGCCAGTTTTTTCAATAAAATTTTTATTTTGATTAGTATGACCCCCAATTTCTGATTTAACACCTAAAACAAAATGATTGCTAATGCGGCTAAAAATATTGGCATTTGCAGAATAGTTTATATTCATCTTTTTTTCTCCAAAATTAGTAAGTTAGTTATTATATAATTAAGTAAATATTGAATTATATTATTTTAATTAATTAAAATCAAACAATTTATTTTACTACTATTTGAAATTCTGCTATTATTGTATAAACTAGCAGAGAAATAAGAATTGACACAGCCCATCTGTTACTGTAAAATTTCAGTAAAATTTTTAGCTCTTACGGAATTATTTACCTATATATACCACGCGTAGGTAGGATTGACGTTTTTTGGGTATTTATACCAGAACTCGTGTGGTATAAATTTCAAAATTTATATAAATTCATCCTTCAATTTCAGGAAAGTATATGTCATCAGAAACTGCACTATTTAGCAGTAGCCAATCAGAATATAAGCACGGATTTATCACCGATGTTGAAACAGAAAGACTTCCTAAGGGTCTTAATGAAGATACGATTCGTGCTATTTCTGCAAAAAAGAACGAACCTCCTTTTCTGTTGGAATTTCGATTAAAGGCATATAAAAGATGGCTCGAATCTGAAGAACCTAATTGGGCAAATGTAAAATATCCAAAAATTGATTATCAAAATCTTACTTATTATTCAGCGCCTAAAAAGAAACCTGTTTTAAATGACTTGAGCGAAGTCGATCCAGAAATATTACGCACATTTGAACGCTTAGGGATTCCGCTCGACGAACAAAAGCGCTTGAGCAATGTTGCTGTAGACTTAGTATTTGACTCTGTGTCAATAGGAACAACTTTCAAGAAAAAATTGGATGAGGCCGGAGTGGTCTTGTGCTCAATTTCAGAAGCTATTCATCTCTATCCAGGTTTAGTTGAAAAATATTTAGGGAGTGTTGTTCCAATCGGGGATAATTACTACGCGACGTTGAATTCAGCAGTATTTTCAGACGGCTCTTTTGTCTATATTCCTAAAGGGGTGCATTGCCCTATGGAATTGTCAACTTATTTTCGTATCAATGATAAAGAGTCAGGGCAATTCGAAAGAACACTTATTATCGCTGAAGATAACTCCTATGTGAGCTATCTTGAAGGGTGCACAGCGCCAGCTTATGATGTTCATCAACTTCACGCTGCTGTAGTTGAACTAATCGCCTTAGACAATGCCCAAATTAAATACGCGACCGTCCAAAACTGGTATTCTGGCAATCCCAAAACCGGTGAAGGGGGCGTTTATAATTTCGTGACAAAGAGAGGGCGTTGTCAAGGTGTTAATTCCAAAATCTCTTGGACACAAGTTGAAGTGGGGGCTGCCATCACTTGGAAGTATCCTAGCTGCATTCTTCAAGGAGATAACTCTGTCGGAGAATTTTATTCTGTTGCGCTTACGAATGGCCATATGCAAGCCGATACAGGCACAAAAATGATTCATTTGGGAAATAATACCCGTTCTACAATCGTATCAAAAGGGATTTCTGCTGATGTATCGCACAATAGCTATCGCGGATTAGTCAAAATTGCACCAAGAGCAAAAGGCGCCCGTAACTATACTCAATGTGACTCGATGCTTGTAGGAGATAAATGTTCTGCTAACACATTTCCTTACATAGAGGTAGGAAATTCGTCAAGTCAAGTGGAACATGAAGCGTCGACATCAAAAATGAATGAAGAACAAATTTTTTATTTTCAATCACGAGGCATTTCAAAAGAAGATGCCGTAAATATGATTGTCAATGGATTTTGCAAAGATGTTATTAAAGAACTGCCTTTGGAATTCGCCGCTGAAGCTCAAAAATTGTTAGCAATTAAATTAGAAAATTCTGTCGGATAACACAGGTATATAAAAATAGGAAAAATAGAACATGTTAGAAATCAAAAATCTCCATGCCTCAGTTGATGGCACCCCGATTTTGAAAGGTGTGAATTTAAAAGTCGCTGCTGGTCAGATTCATGCTATTATGGGACCCAATGGAGCAGGAAAATCAACCTTAGCAAAAATATTGGCAGGTCATCCTGCTTATGAAATTACTGAAGGAGAGATTTGGTTCAAAGGTCAGAATATTCTTGATTTAGAACCAGAAGAAAGGGCTCACCAAGGTCTTTTCATGAGTTTTCAATATCCTGTGGAAATACCAGGTGTCAGCAATAGTCAATTTTTGCGCATTGCATACAATGCAAAACAGAAAGCTAATAATCAAACTGAAATCTCCGAAAGCGACTTTGAAAAGCTTCTCGATAAAAAAATGAAGCTGATGGAAATCCGTCCTGAATTCAAAACACGTAATGTAAACGAGAATTTTTCCGGTGGAGAAAAGAAGCGTAATGAAATACTACAGATGGCCGTCTTAGATCCATCGTTAGCAATATTAGATGAAACGGATTCTGGACTCGATATCGATGCAATGCGTATCGTTGCAGGGGGCGTTAACAAGATCATGCATCCTAAAATGGGTCTTTTACTCATCACTCACTACCAACGCTTACTTGACTACATAAAGCCGCATTTTGTTCATGTCATGTTAGATGGTAAAATTGTTCAATCGGGCGGACCGGAACTTGCTCTTGAATTGGAAGATAAAGGTTATGACTGGCTTGTGAAAGCGCCAAAAGAAGGAGCTCTTTCATGATAGTAGAGCCAGGAATTGAGCAAGATACTTTCAAGTTCCTGCTTGAAGAATATTTGGCACAAATAAATCGAAATGATGCCCTGCAAAAAATTAGAGCCAAAGCCTGGGATCATTTTTTAGCTCTCGGTTTACCCACTCGTCAAACAGAGGTCTATCGTTATGTTAAACTTCGAAATCTATTTTCCCAAAATTATCAATTAGCAAATGAAATTTCTATAAAACATGAAGAAATAGCCTCTTCAATTTATCCTGAATGCCGTCAATCTGTTTTGGTATTCGTTAATGGATACTTTGCTCCAACATTATCTAATACAAGCGCGCTTCCATCAAAAGTAGTGACATCATCCTTAACAGATGCCATACGCACTTATGGAATGTTTTTAAATAACTTTTGGGCCAAAGCAATCAAAGAGGAAACGGATCCTTTCGCAGCTCTCAATACCGCCTTACATCCAAATGGAATATTTATCTATATTCCCCCAAAAACTGTGGTAGAGACTCCTATTCAAATTTTGAATGTAATCTCCGGAAATAATCAATTACTTCTTCCACATCTAAGTGTATTTGTGGGTGCACAATCACAAATAAACGTTATTTCTTCTCAGAAAGTATTATCTTCTTCCGGTTATTTCGTCAATCAAGTAACAGAAATAATGTTAGAAGAAGATTCTCACGTGCATTACACCCAAGCACTTTGTGGCGAACATCCGGCATCGTGGCATTTAGATGCCTTCAGAGCAACTCTTAAGCAAAACGCAACATTAAAAACTGTCGCTGTCACCGAGGGAAGTGCTACTGTCCGCAATGACTACCGCATCTTATTAACTGGTGAAAATGCCGAAGCACTTTTAAATGGTGTTTTGATGTTAAGTGATAAAAGAGAAGCTCATACTAATATCTTCATGGATCACCAAGCTCCCAACTGCCACTCATATCAACTTTTTAAAAGTGTCTTAAAAGATTTCAGTCGCTCAAGCTTTGAAGGCAAAATTATGGTGCGACAGCTAGCTCAAAAAACAGATGCCTTCCAATTAAATAATAATTTGCTTCTTAGCGATCATGCGCATGCCGATAGTAAACCAAATTTAGAAGTCTTTGCTGATGATGTTAAAGCTTCACATGGTACCACAATGGGTCAGTTAGATGAAGATCAACTTTTTTATATGAAAACACGCGGATTCCCTGATCACGAAGCAAAAAATCTTCTTATTTTTGGTTTTTGCGAACAGGTCATCGAACGCATTAATATCAAATCGCTTCAAAATGAAATAACACAACGTGCCCGTGGCTATTTGACAAAGGGTGATAATGGCTAGGCCTGACTTTAATTTGCTAAAGAATGACTTTCCCATGCTTCAAAAAAAGATGCACGGTAAACCGCTCATCTATTTTGATTCAGCTGCCACCGCACAAAAACCTCAAGTTGTCATTGATGCAATCACTGATTTTTATCAAAATCACTATGGCACTGTTCACAGAGCTGTCTATGAATTAGCAGTTTATTCAACTCAAGCTTATCAAACTGCACGACAAAAAATAAAAGATTTTTTAAATGCTTCAAAAGTAGAAGAAATTATCTTCACACGCGGAACAACAGAATCCATTAATATGGTTGCATATTCTTTCGGAAAAGCCTTTGTAAAACCTAATGATGAAATTCTTATTACCGCTATGGAGCATCATTCAAATATCGTTCCTTGGCAAATGCTCTGCGAAGAGCGTGGGGCAATCCTTAAAGTAGCTCCTATTAATGAACGGGGTGAATTGATTATTGAAGAGTTTCAAAAGCTTTTAAACCCTAAAACAAAGCTTGTAGCGATCACCCACATTTCTAATTCACTTGGAACTATCAATCCAATAAAACAGATTGTCAAAATGGCTCATCAAGCAGGAGCTAAAGTTTTAGTCGATGGCGCTCAAAGTGCGCCACATATCCCAATTGATGTACAAGACCTTGACGTTGATTTTTTCGTATTTTCAGGCCATAAAATGTTTGGTCCCACAGGGATTGGAATTTTATATGGAAAGGAAAAACTATTGGATTTGATGCCTCCCTACCAAGGTGGAGGAGATATGATTGAAACAGTGACTTTTCCTAAATCTACATATAATGTTTTACCATTAAAATTTGAAGCCGGCACACCGATGATTGCGGAAGTGATTGGTTTAGGCGTAGCGATAGATTACATTTCAAACATCGGATTGGAATCGATACAGTTAAGGGAACATGAATTATTGGATTATGCTTCAAATAAACTTAAACAAATTAATGGATTACATATCATTGGAACCTCTGAAAATAAAGGGGCTTTGATAAGCTTTACCGTCGATGGTGTTCATCCTCTTGATATCGGTACAATGTTAGATTTAAAAGGGATTGCCGTTAGAACAGGCCACCATTGTGCGCAACCTGTCATGCGTTTTTTTAATGCAGACAAAGGAACAGTGCGTATCTCTTTTGCATTTTATAATACAATAGAAGAAATCGATATTTTTACAAATGCATTAATAGAGATCATTGCGAAACTAAGAAACTGAGTATTAACCTGAGTTATGATAGTCAATTTAGATGAGGCAATTCAAATCCTTCTTAAAGGAAACGTTCTGGCAGTTCCGACAGAAACAGTTTATGGTCTTGCAGCATCATTGAATAATCCCGTAGCAATAGAAAAGATTTTTGCTTTGAAGGGAAGGCCTCGATCAAATCCCTTGATCGTCCATGTCGCAAATATAGATAAAATAAAATCGTATGCAAAATCTCTTCCGCCTTACTTTGAAGAACTCGCAAAAGCTTTTTGGCCTGGTCCTCTAACACTCATCATCCCTATTCAAACGGATCTCATTCCTCCCTTAGTGCGCGCTAATTTGGAGACAGCAGGATTCCGCATTCCTCACCATTCTATAACATTAGAACTTTTGCAAGCTGTTGGTCCACTTGTTATGCCTTCGGCTAATATTTCAGGAAAACCTTCCGCCACATCACCAATTCATGTCGAAGAAGATTTTGGTGTCGATTTTCCTGTTTTGAATGGGGGAACATGTGCTCGTGGTATAGAATCAACGATACTAACATACACGAATGATCAATGGATGATTGCACGACTTGGTTCGCTTTCACCTGAAGATTTTCAGGATGTTTTAGGTTACCAACCTGGAATTATTATTTCAAATGGATCTGAAAAGCCTCTTTGTCCAGGACAACAGTTTCGTCATTATGCTCCTAAAGCTAAAATTATTATTGGTGAACGATCCAAATTAGATAAAATACCTTTTACACTTGGTTTTAAGGAAAGAAGTTATCTTCATGGAGGACGTATTATAATATTAGGATCATTAGAGAATGCTAATGAAGTTGCGGAAAATCTTTACAAAGCTTTACGGCAACTTGATCAAGAAGGTGCCCCTCTAGCCTGGGTGGATATGAATTTTCCTCGTGAAGGATTATGGCTTACTATTGCCGAAAGGTTAAACCGCGCTGCGGAGGGTTGACAGAAACATTTGGAGTGCGTGTCGCTTGAGGCTAATTAAAACAAACACAAAAAAGCAACACAATGATGACCAATCAGGTAATTTATTTCAAATCAAGATTGCAAAAAGTTGTCTAAAACATAACGCAGAGACGGGGAGACAGGGAGACGCAGAGAGGTTATATAAGTTAAATTAATTTAGGTAAAAGCTTAGCGATCTTTCGTTAACTCGAAGAGCGTCTGTTCAAAGGCCAAAGCTGTCAAAATAAGAAAAAATATTAAATTGTTCTATTTTATTTTACCGTTACTGTTTAAAGCACTATTACAACACTTATTTTAATGAAGGTTCTCTTTGTTAGGCCTGAAGGGCCGGTATGAAATAGCCCAGGCCTCCGCTCAATGGCATTCGGTTAAGGAAGGTTCGTTTTTATAAGTAACTAAAAATAAGCATATCTAAAAAATCATGCTTTTTTAGCACCTCACTTAACACATAACCAAAAGGCACATGGTTTCTTAACCGAATGCCATTGGGCCTCCGCTTCGCTGCGACCTGGGCTATTTCATACCGGCCCTTCAGGCCTAACCAAAGGAACATTTCTTAAGTGAATGTGGGTAAAAGAATGGGAATGGAAAAAGGCTATTCGCCAATTTATTTCTCTTATTTTGACAGCATTCGGCTTTGAACAGACGCTCTCGGAGCTAATGAGGAGTCGTTAAACTTTTATCTAACCTAACTAAAACTCATATATAATAACTTCTCTGAGTCTCCCTGTCTCCCCGTCTCTGCGTTAAATTCGTTTAAAGAATATACTTTTACATGGTGATCATAACCTAAATGGTTACATTCTTCCGAGCCATGTCAAGTCAACGTGATCTCAATTTGCTGATATTCGCGCATTAAATCGCGGAATTTTGCTGCATCTTCAAAACGCATTTCTTTTGCAGCTTTTTTCATTTCTATTTCATATTCTTTGATTTTTTCATGAATCTCAAGAACAGTTAGATAATGATGAGGATGCTCTGCAGCCAATAAAGTCGCATCTTTAACTTCAGATGGATAGGATATACGATCTTCTTCCGGTTCCATACTTAAGCCTATTTCTCGCTTTACAGTATAAGGCGTAATACCATTTTTAATATTGGACTCTTGTTGAACGGCTCTTCTACTTTCCGTGATATCTAGCGTGTGCTGAATCGATTTAGTGATTTTATCCGCATACATGATCACTCGTCCATCGACATTCCTTGCAGCGCGTCCACAAGTTTGAATAAGAGAGGTATCACTACGTAAGAATCCCTCTTTATCCGCATCCAAAATTGCCACTAACGACACTTCCGGGATATCCAGGCCTTCTCTCAATAAGTTAATCCCTACTAAGACGTCAAATTCACCACATCGAAGATCTCGAATAATTTGGACTCTTTCTAACGTAATAATATCTGAATGAAGATATTTGGCTTTTACATCTAACTCTATTAGATAGCTCGTGAGTTCTTCAGAAAGCTTCTTAGTTAAAGTAGTAACTAAAACCCTTCCACCTTTTTTAACTTCAGCTCTAATTTCAGCTAAACAATCATCAACCTGCCCAGAGGCTGGACGTATTTCAATAATAGGATCTAGAAGCCCAGTAGGTCGGATAACCTGCTCTATAATTTCACCACCGGCTTCCTGTACTTCCCATGCTGCAGGAGTAGCAGAAACATAAATAACTTGATTAATTCTCTGTTGAACTTCTTCGAATTTTAAGGGGCGGTTATCAAATGCTGAAGGAAGGCGAAATCCAAAGTCCACAAGTGTTTGCTTGCGTGCACGGTCACCATTAAACATCGCTCGCATTTGCGGTAATGTTTGATGAGATTCATCACAAAATAATAAGTAATCTGGAGGGAAATAGTCGAGTAAGCATGGTGGAGGTTCTCCAGAAGCACGCATGCTAAAATGACGGGAGTAATTTTCAATCCCTTTGCACGTTCCTACTTCTCTGAGCATTTCTAAATCATACATCGTTCGTTGTTGAATGCGTTCTAATTCTAATAACTTTTTCTCTCTTTCGTAATATTGTTTACGGTCCTCGAGTTCTTCTCGGATTGTTCCGATAGCCTTCCAGCGCACTTCTTCAGGGGTAACGTGGTGGGAACTTGGATAGATTGTAACAGAATTACGACGTTGGATGAGTCTGCCGGTTAAAGGATCTATCTCGCTAATTTTTTCGATTTCGTCACCAAACATTTCTACACGAATAGCTAAGTCATCTTCATAGGCAGGAAAGATATCTAAAACATCTCCTCTTACGCGAAAATTCGCTCTCGCAAATTCATAGTCATTACGCTTGTATTGCATTTCAACTAGATGGAGAAGTAGATCATCACGGCGTCTGGTCTCTCCCACAGATATTGTCAAATTCATGCCTCTATAGAATTCCGGAGATCCTAAACCATAAATACAAGAAATAGATGCAACGATGATCACATCAGATCGTTCTAACAAAGAACGAGTGGCGCTCAGACGCATTTTATCGATTTTATCATTGATGGCCATATCCTTTTCTATGAACGTATCGGTACGAGGGACGTAGGCTTCAGGTTGATAGTAATCATAATAAGAAACAAAATATTCAACCGCATTTTCTGGAAAAAAAGTTTTAAATTCTTGATATAGCTGTGCTGCAAGGGTTTTATTATGAGCCAAAATCAAACTAGGTCTTTGGGTATTTGCAATGACGTTAGCCATCGTAAAGGTTTTACCGGAACCTGTGATTCCCAATAAAACCTGTGCCTTTTTATTTTGCAATACACCCTGAGTCAATTTTTTAATTGCCTCAGGTTGATCCCCTTTTGGTTCAAAGGTGGTGCTTAATTTGAAAAGTTTTGATTCAGTCATAGTTAAAACTAATTAGTTAGTTGTTTGTTTTTTTCTATCTCGAGCAATTCTTGAGATTTTATTCCATGCCCCGGCAAGTCCCATGGCACTTCTAACTTCTTTAATAGTCGCTTGAGATATTTCAATCATTTTTTCGGTACCATCATAAATGATTTCTTCCACTAAGCCCTTTTGGCTTTCGAATATCTTTCTTCTTTCACGGATAGGATCCAAAAAGTTATTAAGAGCGATAATGAGCTTCTCTTTGACTTCTACATCGCCGACTTTACCTTCACGATAGCGAATTTTTAAATCGTCGACTTCGTCTTTATTTGGATTGAAAACATCATGGTAGGTGAAGACGGGGTTGCCTTCAACAGTTCCAGGGGTGTCAGCTCGTATTCTATTTGGATCTGTGTACATCCCTTTAATTTTTTTTTCAACTGTTTTAGCATCATCTGATAAGTAGATCGCATTATTTGCAGATTTGCTCATCTTTCCTTTATTATCTGTTCCTACAAGTGTAGGCACATCGCTAAGGAGAACTTCAGGTAAAGGAAACACATCACCATAATACATATTAAAGCGGCGTGCAATATCGCGTGCGAGCTCAATATGAGCTTCGTTATCTTTTCCAACTGGTACAAGATGAGCGCGAGGCATCAGAATATCGGCTGTTTGTAGAACAGGGTAACCGATAAGTCCTAATGGAATGCTTTCACTGTCAAGATGAGCATTCTTAGCCATTTCTTTTATGCTTGGAAGACCTGCAAGACGATTGAATGAGATTAGCATTTCGAAGATGAGATTTAACTCATAAACGGCTGGAATAGCAGACTGTAGATAAAAAGTGGCTATATTGGGATCAAGTCCGCAAGCCAAATAGTCCAGAACCATTGTGTGGATATTATCTCTCAATTCCAAAATGTATTCTTTTTGAGGCTTTGTTGTCAAAGTGTGTAAATCTGCAATGATAAAATAGCACTCATATTTATTTTGTAGGGCAACTCGATTTTTTAATGATCCTACATAATGGCCTAAATGGAGACGCCCTGTTGGACGATCTCCGGTTAAAATTCGTTTTTTTTCTGTCATGATGTTCTCGACTGTTCAATTTTTACTGGATTTACTGGCAATAAATTTGCTTTATTTGCCACTTCTAGTCCTATGACGGCAAGTGAAATCAAAAGTGCTGCTGTAAGAGCAACTTTGCCGCCTGGAGTAGTAAAATTAGATTCTCGTTTTTGGTAATATCTTCCACTCCAAACCATTAAGACAGGTAGTAGACCTAATAATGTGACCACTCCGAAAGCACCCGCGTATTCTAAACCATGTAAAAATGCGCGCGGATCCACAAGAGTAATTAATAATGGAGGAACAAAAGTCAAAAGGTATAAGATTCCTCTTCCTTTAGCAGTCTTGCGAATTTTGAAACCATCAGCTAAGAAGTCTGAAAGGCTCAACGATACACCTAAAAAGGATGTGATGATAGCAAATAGAGAAAAGCATCGTGATGTAAAAGCCAATTTGGAATTTCCTAATACATTGCTTAATATTGTTGCGCCATCTAGACCTTGTTGGTATCCTTCTACAAGATTATTCGGTCCGTAAAGAGGAATGATCCCTAATGTTAATATTTCCCAAATAATATAAACAAATAAAGGAATACAACTTCCAATTAATATCACACGACGTAATTGAGTCACATCGCGATGTAAATAATCGGTCAATGTAGGAATGATGATATGGAATCCGAACGATGTCGACACAATCGACACGGCCATCCAAATGTATTTCCAATCCATGTGTTCCAAAAGATTTGCTTGTACATTAGGCGTAAGAAAAATGGTAATGATGATAAAAGTAATCGCTAAGCCTAACATAAGGATGCGATTCACATAATCTACTGATTTAGTTCCTTGATAAACGAAAAAGCCAAATATTGTTAATAGGGGAATCGGTCCCATCCATATCGGAGCTTTCCAACCGGTGATATTTGCAACGAATTCAATAAAAATAGGTCCGCTACCTGCTATATAGGCTGTTGTGAGCGTATAGAGAAGGAAGAGATAGATCACCCATGTACATGTCGCGCCACTTTTTCCTAACGTTGCTCTTGCCATGCTTACTAAATTTGTGTGCTCACCCATCCATAAGTTAACTTCCAAAATTAAGAAAGCTGTAAAGGTCATAAAAAGCCAATAGATGATGAATAATACTAAGGACGGAAAAAAGCCTGCAAGACCCGTGACGACTGGCAATGCCAGCATTCCTGCCCCTATTGTTGTTCCTGAAACAAGGAGAATTCCTCCTATTTGCCTATATTTACTATTCATACAAACCTTCTATTACGTTTTTATTATATTTATTTATTGATGTATACCAGCCTCTAGTTAAAATTTCCCATTTGGACTGCGCCAAAGCCCCGGGGTTGAATGATCATAAGTCACCCCATATTTTCTAATATTGGGTGACTTATGATC
>JACDES010000167.1 GCA_013816265.1 Parachlamydiaceae bacterium
TTTCATGCCGGCCCTTCAGGCCTAACAAAGAGTGCTTTCTTTAGAAAAAATTGAGGATAAAGATCTGTAATAAAAACAAGGCGATTCTCACTTTATTTCTTATTTTGACAGCATTGGTTCAAAGCCCGGAGTGACGTAAGGAACTCCGGGTAAATAAAAAAAAGATTAGAGCTCGTAGAGCGACTCAAATATGAGATTATTTCGTAGAAGTATTTCAAGTGGTTTAGGTGTATTATTATTAAGAGTGTTAGTATATCGTCGCATATTTGAGTCGCTCTACGAGCTCTATTCTTTATTTTGTTTACCCAGAGTTCCTTACGTCACTCTGGGCTTTGAACAGACGCTCTACCGAGCTATCGAAGTGAATTCTAGATTTGAATCAATTTTTTCTTAGTCCCAAGCGACGCGGACTCCAAAGGGGTTCGTCTTCATTAATTGAATCCAATCTAAAATTTGGTCGGTTATCATATTATTCTATATTTTGACAGCATTGCCCTTACATCCCTTACATCCTTTCTACTGAGTTGCTCGTATTAAAAGCCCAGCCAATGCGTATTTATTTTTTTCATTTCCAGACTGGATGGCTTCAAGAAGAGAATTTATTCCATCGTCATCTTGATTTACGGCAAATGCTTCAAAAGCCTCGATTAAAAGACGTGATGTTTCGACCGGGGTTAACTCATGCTTACTATTAAATTCCCATGGATTGAATGCTTCAAATTGGATTAAAGTTTCTTTATTTTGGCTCTTTACCCACTGTCTCAAATTATCACCATAAGGTCCTGGTTCTTTCATTCGATAGAGCGCTAAGTTACAATAATTTCTAACAATCGGTGCTCCAATTTTTTGATGATATTTATTCAATAATGCAACAGCTTCCTTTGAACCATCATCTTGTAATAATAATATCGTGCTGGAAATCAAATCATTTTGTTGAGTGCTTAATATGGCTTCTGCCAGTTTTAGGAATTCGGGTTCTGAGAAATCAAAAGCTTGGCTTAATATCGTTTCTCTTAGTTCCACACTGCTTACAAATGCTGAAACATCATCTTTTAACACTTGGCTTGCTGAAGACACTGCTTTCCACGTTTTCATCGCATTACCGGGGGAGGCGGTTTCAGTAAATGCCAAATCATGCTTATGACGAATGATCAAATCTTTTAATGTTAAAAAACAATTTTTATTTCTAATTTCTAATAATGCAAGTGTTGCATTTACACGAACTTGTAGATTGGAATTGCTGAGTAATTCTGTAAGAGTTTCGGCAGATTCGTGAATTTCACCTAATGTAGCGATAGCGAATAAATTTCCCTCTTTAGCCTCTTGCATAATTTTTGAAGCGATTTCTTTTTGACCTAATCTGTAGAGAGCTAATTGCGCTGCTACTTTAACATTGGGAAATTGTGAGTTCGCAAGACGATTCAATTGTGTAGTAGATTGTTCATCCTTAAGTTCTCCAAGAGCATATGCTGCAGCCTCTTGTTGAGAGTAATTTAGATGGATCGCACTTTGACGAATTTGTGGAAGTAAGTCGTCTCTGTTATACTTAGCAACAGCTAGAATAGCAGCAATTCGAACTTTATCAGATGGATCATTTAGAAGTTTCCGTAGAAGACGTGTTCCTTGTTCAGAGGCAACCATGGCAAATAATTGAGGAAAAATTGGAAGCATCTCTTTTGGTACTTTATACATTAAAGATTCTGTCTGTGCAACAGCTTGGGGATGTTTTTGCTTGCACATCTGATGAACGGCTTCTAATCTTATGATGGCATGATTTGAAGAAAGAGCTTGGCTGATGGCTCTATCGGAACGATTATTTTGAAAACGACAAAGAGCATGTAGGGCAATTAACTGTATTTGTGGGTAAGGACTACTTAAACTATCTTCAAGGACATGATATGTATCGTCATGAGCTGAAATGCTGGCGCCGAATAAAGAAAAGAGCTGAATTTCTGGATCTCTTTGTTGAGATCCGTATTGAACAATACCGAGTCCAAGCTGATGTAGGAGTTCAAAATCATGAGAACCTTGAGTTGTCATGAATTCTTTATATAAATCTATAGCTTTAGAGTGGCTACCTTGTTGAATGAGGAATAAAATTTTTCCTTTTTGAGATGTTAAATCTTGAGCGAAAGCATGTGAGGGGGAAATAGAGATTATTACAAGAAAAAAAAATAAAAATATGTTATTGGATAAGGTGTTTTTTGTTAAAAACGTCATTGAATGTAGTCCCAGAGGTCTAAATCTATATTGAGAAGTAACTTATGTAGTGAATTAATTGGAAAACCCATGACATTATAGTAGCAACCATCAATTTTTTGAACGATGATGCCACCCGCTTGTTGAATCATATAACCCCCAGCCTTGTCGGTATAAGGTAGTTTCTGGTAGTAGGCGTGAATTTGTTTGTCTGATAAAGGGTTGAATAGAACACGCGTTTCTGAGACATCTTGAAATTCTTTATTTTGATACCTGACCGTGAGTCCTGTGAAAACGCTATGCCAGTTTCCTGCAAGTTCTTTTAGAAAAGCAAATGCCTCTACATCATTCCTTGGTTTTCCATAATTTTTTCCATGCCTGTAAACAGTTGTATCAGCTGTAATAATGATAGAATTTGGATATAGTGGGTGTAGAGAGTCAGCTTTTCCTTTTGAAAGGGTGTTAACAAAGTGAATAGGATCGCCAGGAAAAGGGATGGCATCTTCATCATAGTGAGGGGAAGCTTGCATAAAAGGGAGTGAAAAATAACTCATTATCTCCTTTCGGCGTGGAGATTGTGATCCTAAGATTATTTGGGGGATGGGTAACGAAGTCATAGAACCTATTTAAGATAAAAATAGTTGGGAAAAAAGGAATACATTGTGTTTGTCGATTTCTAATTTGGGAAAATAGTGTTGCATCTGTTCTTTTAAGTTATTTTCTATGTCTTTCAATATGATTGTTGAAATAGGGGTCTCGATTGATATGCCGATGTACTCTTTTTCCTGAAAATGGGTTGTCATGAGTTCTTGCTTTTGGAACAATGTTGCATCTTTCCATAGATTACTATGATTTAAATGCATCTTAATCTCACCATTTTGAATAAATCCTAAGAAAAATTTAATATTTGTTGGTGTTGACATATGAATGATTGGGTAGAAAATATAAATTTGAGTTTTGATTTTATTTTGACTTTATCACATTTGAAAGTCAAACCAAAATTATCAGAAGTCATGCAAGAGGTCTATTCATTTAAGCGATGCTTTAAAGTGCTAATGAATTTACTAGGAAGCGTGTCGAATAATCTTTCATAATTTGCTTTATTTTCACTAGCTATATCAAGCAAGTCTAAAATTTGATTCGCATAACCACTTAAATCTCTCTGGTGTGTAGGAATAAATTTTATTTCTTTTTGATAATTACCTTGATAATACCGTTCCTGCATAGAAATGAACAAATTAGCAAGTAGGTGTACATCGGAGAAAAATTCCTCATGATCCACCTTTTCTTCGATAATACGTGCGAGGAATAGGCTCAATTTTCGCAATAAATTATTCTCGGTCCAAAAGAAAAGTAAAATTTCTTCTGGATGAATCCATTTAAAATCTGGGGGAGTATAGGGATCGACAGATTTAGAATTCAGAAGATCATATTTATATAACTGATAGTAAACTGAATAAATGAATAGTTTTATTCCAATAAGGATATGAGAGATTTCAAAATTAGGATTAAGTCTAAAGATTGGGTCGGGGGTGCTGCCTCCATGTACTATTTTTCTACGGACCTCAAAGAAGTCATCCACCCATTTCCAGAATAATTCCAGGGGTCTACTATATTTGAGATGGAGCAAAGGTCTTAATTTTTGCTTAAAATCGGAGGAGGCTTGACGATCATTGATATCAAATAGAGCTTCAAAGCTCGATGCAAGAAATATGACATCTTCAGGTTCAAAAATGATGTCTGGAAAATGAAGTCCTTTCTCGAATAAATTTATAAAGCGTTGAAAAAATCCATCGATCAAATAGCGAATCGCTCGAATCAACCGTTTATAATCTTTGATTCTATCATCTTTTTCTAAATTTTCGCCTGAATATATAACCGATAGCATTTGACCGAATCCCTTGCATATCTCTTGATCGAATAGATGGATACATACAGTTTCTTCTCTATCGGTTTCTTTAATATGTAAATGCTCCCAATTTGGTTTATAATGCATAAAACCAATTGAGGCAGGGATCATCTTTTTAAACGCGCCAAATGCGGGTATTTCATTGTTGTAATATAAATTACGGAATGTACATGCAAAGTAGAGTAAATATAGGGAGTCAACGATGAGCTGCTCTTTTTCTTGATCTGGAACATTTTTCTCAATTGATATGCATGTTGTTCCTTGTAGATCTAATTTTACTGTATTTACGAAACCTCTTTTTTCATCACTTTTTGCTTTTACTTGTGCGATAGAATTGACATAAGCCTGAAAAGTTGGATGAAAATCTGAATGAATAAATTCTGCGTAGCGAGTCGCTGGCCAAAAGATAACGGGACCGATATGGATGCTCGAATTTTCAGCAAGTTCAACGAAAGGGAGGCAGGCGTATATTTCGAAATTTTTGATGGTTTCAACGGTTTTCATAGGATTTGATTCCTCTTGCTGGGGTGATTTGCTGGTATAATGCAAGATAAATGCCAGCCCCCCTTTTCACTTGCCCATGCCCGATTGTTGTTATCTTAATTCTTAATAGGTAAAAGGTCTGTCAAAATAAGAGGAAAAATTGGCGAATAGTCTTTTTCCTTACCTACACTTTTACCCACATTCACTTAAGAAAAGTTCCTTGCGTTAGGCCTGAAGGGCCGGCATGAAATAGCCCAGGTCGCAGCGAAGCGGAGGCCTGGGAC
>JACDES010000084.1 GCA_013816265.1 Parachlamydiaceae bacterium
GAAACCCAATAAGATGAGTATTATTGATCCAAGAATATGTGTAGCAATCAAATAAAAAATCAAAAGGGTTCATGATGTGTTTTAGAGGTTATTATATAAAATCAAGTTAGGTTGATGCGTATGTCCTTTCAGGACTCGATGGATTGTATGTATTGACCCAGGCCTCCGCTTTGCTGCGACCTGGGCTATTTCATGCCGGCCCTTCAGGCCTAACAAAGAGTGCTTTCTTTAGAAAAAATTGAGGATAAAGATCTGTAATAAAAACAAGGCGATTCTCACTTTATTTCTTATTTTGACAGCATTGGGCTTTGAGCAGACGCTCTCCGAGCTAACGAAGAATCGCTTGGCTTTTATCTTACTTACTTTAACTTATATAACCCCTCTGCGTCTCCCTGTCTCCCCGTCTCTGCGTTGAATTTCAATTAATGTACATACACTTGTTTAGACATCCTCCCCCCCCACACACATATCTCTGTATCAATGCACGGGAAAAGTGCCAACTCAGCACCTTATTATCTCGGCTTTAATTTCTTAATCGGCTTTAGTTTTTTAAAGACCGTCTTATTCTTTGGGGCACTTGCAGTTTTTGGAATAATACGTTTGGGTTTGGGTTTTTCAATTTTTGCAGGTTTTTTTGGTGCGGGCGTTGTTGCTTTTGCCTTGACTACTGGTTTTGGAGGAACTTTTTTTACAGGAACAACTTTAGCCTTCTCAATTTTTTTAAGTGGTTTTTTAGCTTGTGTCTTGGCAGCTTTTTTCGGTTTTGGCTCGAACTCATCATCATCATCATCGTCGTCTTCGTCACCGAAGTCGTCAAAACCGACATTGTTTTGTTTTGGAGCGGCACCCGATTCTGGTTCAACCCATTTAGTTGAAAGACTTCTGAGAGCAGCAAGTTTTTGTTGTATTGAAGCCTCTTCACCAAGTAGGAATCGACGATTTTCATCTGCTTCAAACTTTGTTGAGAAGGCAGAAAATCCTGAAGAACTTCCCATGTCTGGTGTAAATAAGAAAGGAAGTACTTGTTGAGGCACTGTTGTATAGATGTCGGTAGTAATTTGCGGTTCGATTTCTTGTTTTATTGCTTGTTTAGGCGGACGTCCGCGCTTAGGTCTCGGATTAAGAGCTTCATTTGAATAGTATGTTTTAGCTTTTGCTATAAGTCCTTTTCGTGCTGTAAGGATATCCTTACCAACTTTTGATTGAAATAGATTCTGTTTAAGTTTTTCAATCAATAGACGTGGCAAATCTAAATCTTCTTCGAAAACAAAATGGAAGTGATTGAGACGTAACCATTCAATAATTCTGATTCTTGAGCGTTCTTGGTAGAATTGCTGCCATTTTTCTTGTTCGGAATGGTGATCAAAAATGAACTCTAGGAAGTTCTCTCGAGCTTCTTTCGATTGAATGATATCCAAAAGCTTTTCTTTTGTATCGATGTCATAAACTTTTTCGTTAACAAAACCTTCCATGATTTTTTTTGTTTCGTAGAAAGAAAGCTTAGGGATGAGACAATAACGATCATTATTGTTCTTCAACTCATTTTCTAATGCTTCGATTTCAGTTTCACCCTTATCTAAATCGACAAAAACTAAAAATCCTTCCATTCTGTCGATATAAAAATCTCTTTCATCGTCGGATTTAGCAAAGGCATCCATGAGACGGTGGCAACGTAGAATGAGGGGATTTTGAGCATCTTGCTTATTAATTTTAGCGCACATCAATTAACCTTATAAATCTGGATTTTACTTTAACATTTAATCTTGGAATATTAACTCATTACTTTAGTTCCAATCAATCGAAAATAATTTCTAAGAGGATATCTTAGTATAAATCTATAGTACCTTTAAAAGTACGAGTTGCAGGACCTGTTAATGTGACATTTTCAAATGTTAGACCCGTTTGTTCGAAATCGATAGTGAGTTTTTGCCCCAACCCTGTCTGAATCGTTATTGGGTTTCTTATTTGATAACAATAGGCAGCCGCAAGAGCCACAGCCGTTGCGCCCGTTCCGCAAGCGAGAGTTTCACCTTCAACACCTCTTTCATAGGTGCGAATTTTGATCTCATCATTCGGTAGTCTCTGCGCAATGTTAACATTCGTCCCCTTAGGAGCAAACAACTTATGGTATCTCAAGTGAGGTCCCCATTTTTTGAGATCGAAAGATTCGATTTCATCAACAAATAAGACAATATGCGGAACTCCCGTATCAAGATAATGCAATTGAAATACACTATCATTTTCATTGAATGAGATATTCCATTTTGTATTGTTTGGAATTCCCATTTCTACACGAATATCTTTACCATGGTGTTCTAATAGAAGAATTTTATGCATCGTCTCAATAGAATATGAAGGGTCTTTTAGTCCAAGATGTTCTAAAAAACGCATGAGACAACGAATCCCATTACCACACATTTCTGCTTCGCTGCCATCTGCATTATAGATACGCATGGAAAAGTCGGCTTTTGATGAAGATTCTAATAGAATCACTCCATCAGCCCCAATGCCAAATTGACGATGACATAAAGAGCGGATTAACGATTCATCTTTTTTAGGAAATGATTCTTCTCGATTGTCGAAAAGAATAAAATCGTTACCGCATCCTACATATTTGGCAAAAGTTAATTGCATCTTTTAAAAATTAATTTCTTTGAAATTCTTTACAACACCATCTAAAAGACCGAATTCTAATGCTTCCTCTGCTGTCATCCATGTGTCGCGGTCAATGGCTTTTTCTATAGCAGCGAATTCCTTACCTGTTGCTTCAACATAAATATCAATCAATATATTTCGTGTTTTAAGCATCTCTTTAGCTTGAATTTCGAGATCTGTTGCTTGACCTTTTATGACACCAGAAATAAGTGGTTGGTGAATCATGATACGAGAATGAGGTGTTGCAAAGCGTCTTCCGGGCGCAGCACAAAGGCTTAAAATAGAACCCATAGAAGCCGCAAGTCCTGTCACTAGTGTCGTGACGGGGGACGTAATCATTTTTATTTGATCCCAAATAGCAAAACCTGAATCTACAGCTCCACCGGGGCTATTAATGATAAATAAGATTGGTTTGCCTGGATTTTCCACTTCAAGATACCATAATTTTCTAATGATATCGCTTGCGCTACCACTATCGACAGCATCTGAAATGAAAATTCTTCGTGATTCTAAAAGAGATAACTCGAGTTTATCGCTAACTCTTGAAGGAGTGGATCCTTTTTTTTCTTTTGCATTGTTGACCATGAAATTCTCCGGTTGAATCGTGTAAGATATTAAACGACCTTTAATTTAAGTTATTTGCTTTCCTTTTTCAAGTTTAAATTTCAATTTCGGGATAAAGAGGAAAACGGCTTAATATTTGTTTAGTTCTTTGTTGTGCTTCTTCTTTGATTTTAGTATCGGTGATTGCATTGGCTTTACTTGGGTTACCAGTTTTTTCCACGATTGCTGCTTTTGAATGGGAAAGAACTTTCAAAATGATATCTGCAATTTCTTTCATTTCTGTTTTACCCATACCTAATGTTGTTAAAGCCGGCGTTCCAAGTCTTACACCCGATGTATACCACGGACCTTGGACATCGAATGGAATCGCGTTACGATTCGCTGTTATATGCGCTTCACGTAAAATTGTTTCTGCCTGTCTTCCTGTTAATCCAAATGGAGAAACATCGAGAATCATTAAATGATTTTCTGTGCCGCCGGTAACAAGTCGAGCCCCTTTTTGTAGAAAACACTCAGCTAGATATTTTGCGTTATCGACAATATTGCGTGCATAAGTTTTAAAACTATCGGTATTAGCCTCTTTAAAAGCGACGGCTTTTGCAGCCATCATATGAGGAAGGGGACCGCCTAGGACAAGTGGGCATCCTTTGTTTACAGCTTCACTGAATTCATTTGTACATAGGACAAACCCACCCCTTGGACCTCTTAATGTCTTGTGAGTTGTGGAAGTAACCACATGTGCATAAGGGATTGGATTAAATTCCCCTTCAAAAACTTTACCTGCAACTAAACCGGCAAAATGTGCCATGTCAACCATCAGGACAGCGCCAACACTATCAGCAATTTCACGCATTTTAGCAAAATTCAATCGGCGTGGATGGGCAGAATACCCAGCAAGTAATATTGTAGGCTTTTCCTTTAATACCTGCTTAGCAAGAACTGCATAATCTAAAAGCTCTGTTTTTGGGTCAACATCATATCCTACGGCATGAAACATTTTTGATGATACGTTATGTCGATAACCATGGGTAAGATGTCCTCCTGAATTGAGCGTCATGCCCATCAGCTTTTGATTGACCATCAGTTGTCTGATTTTTTCATATTCTTCTGGAGTTAATTCATCGAGGGTTTTTTTTCCGAGTTTTTCAATTTCAGGATTCTGGATTTTATGTAAGAGGATAGACCAAAAGGCCACAAGGTTAGCGTCAGCGCCAGAGTGTGGTTGAACATAAGCATGATCGCAACCAAAAATTTGCTTCAGCTCTTGTTGAGCGGCATCTTCAATAGCGTCGATGTTGCCACATCCGGCGTAGAAACGGTGATAAGCATAACCCTCTGCGTATTTATCTGTAAGAAGATTACCCATGGATAATTGTACAGCTAATGAAGAGAAATTCTCTGAAGCAATCATTTTTAAATGGCTACGTTCATCTCGAAGCTCTTGAATTATACTCTGAACGATGTGAGGAGCAACGGTGTCAATGTGATCGAGTGCTGCTAAGTAGGCGATTGCAGCACTTTTTTGTTCCGTTTTTGAATTTTTATTAAGATAGGCCATCAGACGTGACATGGAAGACTCCTAAATACAGATAAATCACGAAAAAATTCGAAAAAAACCAAAGCAATGGTTTGCATTTTCCGAATATTTTATTACATGAAATGTCCTATTTTCGCCAACGAGCCTATTTTGTGCAAGGAAAACAAGAAATGAATAGTCACTTAGCCATTGCCAAGAAATAGAAAATCTTGGCAAAGGCTAAAAGATAAAGAACGTTAGAATTTTGGAGTATAAGTGATAGAGGTACCGGCTTTCAAATTGTGGTTTTCACCAGCTTCATACTGTTTGTCATTAATGAGAATTTTGAATTCGCAATTTGGAAAAGTTGCATCGGTTTCCCACACCCATTCATCAGGTTTTGTGTTTTTTAATGCGATGCCCTTTTCCCAGCTTAAATTAGCCCCTTTTCCGCGAATAGTTAAATGATTTTTGAAACCGACATCGAATTTTATCGTGACTTTTGATTGAATATTTGATTTTTTCTTGTCGGAAAATAAATTGTCATCTTCATAGGTTTTTGAATTGGAAGTTTTGGATGGTTTAGTCGCTGTTGAGGTAGCTGTGAGGGCGGAACTTGGACGAATTGCAACCCCATTTTCTTGTTTAGGAGACTTCGGAGCTTTTTTTTCTTTCTTTATTGGATCATTATTGGTTAACATGGGATAACCCCCGTAAAATTGTTAAAATGGTTAAATATGGATAAAAATAATTTTACCTCTGTATTGGCATCAAATGAAATCCCTGTCAATAAAAAATTTCAAATTATTTGGTTTTTTCTCTTTTTAAGATAGAAAAAATTAGAAGAGTACATATAATGATTAAGTTTTTGTTGAGTATTATCATGCAACAAGTTATTCTACCTATTCCATCAAAATGATCACTTTTTCACATTAAGGAAAAAACTATGTTAGAAGCTCTTAAAGAGATTTTAGAAATCCAAGAGTTAGATATGAAAATGATTCAATTGATACAGCTAAAGAAACAAAGAAAAAAAGAGCTGGACGTAATCAGTGACAGTAAATCTAAGCTAAATCATCTCGTGTCTGCAAAAGAAGAAGAAGTTCTTGAGCTCAAGAAAGGGATCAAGATTATCGAAGGTGAACATGCCGACGTTCAAGCTAAAGTCAAAAAATTAGATTCTCAGCAAAGTAGCATTAAAAAAGTTGATGAATATAATGCCATCACTCATGAAATATCATCTGCTGATCGTGAAAGACTTGCTATTGAGCAACGTTTGAGTGATTTTTATGATAAATTAGCCGCTGAAGAAGATGTTCTAAAAGGTTTACACGAAAATTTTGCTTCATCAACAGAAAGTTCTAAAGCTCTTGAATCTGAAATTCGTGAAAGTATCTCTCAAATCAATGAAGAAGGTCGTGTCCTTAAAAGTCAGAGAGACGAAATGGTAAAAGATGTCGATCAAGATGTCTTTATGGTTTACGAGAGATTGCTAGGGAATAAGAAAGATCGTGTCGTTGTTCCATTAGAGAACCGCTGCTGTAGCGGATGTCATATTATGTTAACAGCTCAGCACGAAAACTTAGTACGCAAAGGTGAACGCCTTGTTTTTTGCGAACATTGTTCACGCATTCACTACTGGCAAGAAAGCAAAGTTCTCGAAGATTCCGCTGTAGCTCCAAAACCACGCCGTCGTAAAACGACAAAAACATAAGCTTCTTCTGGGAAGACAAAGCAATCGCTTCTCTCGTAAGAGAGAAGAGGAAAGTCCGGACTTCATAGGAGAGGATACCAGTGAAATACTGGGGGCCGTAAGGCTACGGAAAGTGTAACAGAAAATATACCGCTACCAAGTTTACTTGGTGGTATGGGTGAAATGCTGAGCCTCAAAACTTAGCCCTATTTGAGGTAACTCAAAAGGTGACAAACCCTATCCGAAGCAAGGCTAAATTGGGGCAATTCTGTTCTCCACAGAGCTCCATAGATGTCGCTTGAGGATGCTGGTGACAGCATCCCTAGATGAATGATTGCTCGTCAATTGCAAAATTGGCCGACAGAATCCGGCTTATCGTCTTCCCAGATTTTTTATTCCCCAAGACTACTTATCTTCAAAACAAAGCGAAAGAGGGCTTTCGAACTCCCAACACTTCGCGTCCGTTTAGAAAATTCTTATCCTCAAAGCTATGCAGAACGTTGGGAGGGAAGCGTCAAATCTAGACACATTGATTTAAATATTGACTTTATCCAACTGCGGAGCAGTTAAATATAGGTAGCCAGGGGTTGCGCAGCCCTGAAAAGGGCAAGCTACCCCTGGATAGCATAACAAGAATATCGAACTGCGGATGCAGTTCAACAATTGCGTGATAGTAACTAACGCAATTATTGAACTGCATCCGCAGTTCTATTTTTCTATACATTAAACCAGGGGTTGCTTTGCCCTTTCAGGGCTGCATTACCCCTGGCTACCTAAATTAAACTGCATCCGCAGTTATTAAAGCCTTCGTCGCTAAGATCAAACTTTACCCACAATTTTTACTCTAGAGATTATCGAATAATTGTCAATCTGTCTAGATTTGACGCTTAGGTTTTGAGTGTGAAAACCCTCTTTCGCTTTATGGGAAACCGCCTATTTTACCACAATGGGTAATTTAATGACTATCCGTGCTCCCGAAATGATCATTAATTTAAACAGTAAAGTTATTAATTAAAATTTTAATTATCAGTATTTTGTTGATGTTTATTATGTAATTTGTTATAATTAATTATGTTATTAATAAAATATAATTAAAACTACAACAAGGTGATAAATGTTAAAATATATAAAAGTAATTTTATTCTCCTGTATATTAATAAATACAACACTCCTATTCTCACACTCCCATGATCATTCAGTCGAGAAAAATTTAAAGAATGAAGAATGGCAGATTGAGAAACTTGCTTCAATTCTTGAAACTTTCAAAATGGAAGAAATTGATCCTATTTGGCCTAATTTTGATTTAATAGAATTACCTACAACGGTTCATTTTAAAAATGGCCACATCTATTCTTTTGGATTACCCCTTACTTCTAAATGGGAAAAAACAACAGTAAATGAGATGGATGCCCACTTTTGCGATCATGATCATTGGGGATTGACAAAAGTGATGATGCACCCCTCATTTGATATTGATGGTGAGAAATCTTTCATATTTCAAATGAATAGTGAAATGAGCGATTTAAATCTTCCTTTGATTACATTTGTTCATGAGAGATTTCATTTACATCAATTCAAACATTTTACACGTCATGAAGAGAAATTCGCTCGTTATTCAAATGAATGGGATGAAGAAAATCAAATATTGATTGGCGTTGAAAATTATCTGCTCACACAATTCTTAGAACAACCAGAACAATCAATAGAAAAAAAAGAACTTTTAAAAGATTTTATTGCCGTCAATGCGATGAGACAGCCGTTACTGACTACGCCATCGATTGCTTGGGAAGATTTGCAGCAGCGTATGGAAGGTTTAGCAGATTATGCGAGCTTGAAAACATTTCAAACATATCCTCTTTTAGGTGAGATCATTGTTGAGCAAGCAATATTAATGATGAGAGAAAACAAAACCAGCTCACATTATTCAGTTGTCAATGATGCGATAAAAGGGCGTCATTATTTTATAGGCTCTGTGCTAGGATTTGCGCTTGATTATTACAAAGCTGATTGGAAATTACAAGCTGAAAAGGGAGTTCCTTTAAGAGTATTATTAACACGTGCTGTGAACATTACTGATAGTGAAATGCATGAAAGACAGATACGTCTTAAAGCATCTCCAGAGTATAAAAAAATTAGTTCTGAGATACGTGACCAACTTAATAAAGAAAAACAAGAAATTGAATTGGTAAAGCAAAATTATGAAAATATTGAAGGGATTGTATTAAATGTATCGCGTCCTATGCAACCAATAAGTGGTGGAGGAATAAATCATAAAAACATCCAAATTGGTGAAGGTAGAACTGTTTCGATTCAAGATACTTCTTTTTCGTCGAGTCGCGATAATAAGTGGAAGTTACGATTGAAAAATATCCCAATTGTTTTTGAAGATGGCAGTGGAGGTCGATCTTTTAAAGTTGAAAAAGATTTTATTGTTCATGTTGATGGAAATCCGATGAAGTTGCATGAGCTCAAAGCCGGATCAAAACTATATCAGTTTAAAACGATAAGTTTGCAAGATAAAGCCTGTGAGTTTACTAGTGAATTACCAGGTGTATTGCAAATTATTGATGACGAGCTCACGATCCTTTTCAATTAATTTTTAGGAAAATTGCCTGTAATAGGCCGAAGGGCATCCTTTGGAGTGGGCGTCAAATATAGGCATGTAGACAAATATGGCGCTTCATAACAAAGCGAAAGAGGACTTTCGCACTCCAAACGCTACGCGTAGCTTTAAGAAATATTTATGCTACAGATTTCCAAAGCTACGCAAAGCGTTTGGAGTGCGAAAGTCCTCTTTCGCTTTGTTATGAAGCGCCATATTTGTCAATATGTCTTCAATTGAGGCTTATCTCCAAAGTATTAATCCAACCTAAAGTAGACCAAATATAGGGACGTGGGAGAAATAAAGATGTGTCAATCTGTAAGCGTGGAAGACCGGCCTCGGAAGGCCGGGTATTGTTGTAATTAGTAGGAGGGTTTTAATCTAAACAGAACAAAATTTTTGCATACGTCATTTGGAAGACTTTCAAGAATTTTAAGTTGACGTTCATGGTTCTTTTCAGCCTCAATTATCTTTGGTTGCAACTCTTTTGCTGCTTTTTGATCCGATTCTGACAAATTTTTACTCCCAACTATTAAATCCATGTTAGTATTTGCATCTCGTAATTGCTTTTCATAGTTATTTCGATAAGCATTCCAGGTTTCTAAAACAGCTAAATGTGGATATTTTTGATTTAATGCTTTACGAGCTGCTACATCCGCTCGTTCTTCATTCCATTGTTGGAACTGAGATAATCCAATAAATAAAATTGCCGATACAGCTATAACTACCTTTAGGGGAAGAAATGATTTTAGAGATTGATCAAAAAGTTGTAGGGGAGTAATTCCAAATAATTTCAAATCTCGTCTAATAAAAAGGCTCGTACATAATCCAATGGTGACAAATCCAACCATGTTTTTAAGTATTGATATAGCAGTTACATGGTATTTACCTTTTTCTTGAACAAATTCTTTGGAAAGTTCTGTGACATGTTTGCCATTAATGTTACTCAAGTCAAATGAAGCGTCTTTGACTAGTTTTTCAGTATATGAAATTGGTGTAAATACTAATTGTTGTGATGTTGTTGGGTGCATATTTGATATCCTTGAATTAAAAGTATGTAAGAAGATGGGCTAAAATACATTATCTGTCTTTTTAACCCATTTTTTATAAGTTATCTATATTAATTCAATATCATAAATAATGAATAATTTATTGTAAATAAATATTATTAATTACTTGATTTATTAAGTAAGAATGCAACTATTTCCTTGAATATCATGTCAAACCATTCAGTGAAATCTCACTTTTTAATAATGTTTGCTATAATCAGTAATTATGTTGAGTTGTTAATGAAGGTTTGTTAATATTTGTTCTGAGATTTAAAATAAACAACTAATAACTATAGATATTTTTATGATACAAAATATAGATCAAACACGCACTTTTCTTCATACACATCCTACAAAAAATAATTCTGAAAGTTTCATTCAAAAAGGGAGTTCTCTTTTACAATGGTCTTGGAAGATAATCAAAAATACCTACTGCTGGTTAATTTCAAGGCTCAACTCACTTTTCTTCAGAACTACTTCTCAAATACCTCCTCAATCAATAACGCAAATACAAAATGTTACCAAAATACCTGAAAAACCTCTTCCGATTGTTCAAGTAACAAAACCTGACGAACCACCAAAATCAGACCAACCACTATCGATCAATACGAATATTCCATCTGAATCCAGTCTTACAGAACAAGTAAAAGTTTTAGAAAAACAAATCAAATGGGTGTCTGGAAGCCGATCTCCTGCGATAGCTCTCATGACTAATAAAGTTGCTTTAGAAAAATTTGATAATAAGCCCGCTTTAGTTTCAGGCAAGACACTTTACAATCACAATCTAGTTCCTTTAACAGGAGAACTATATTTTCTATTAAATATTATTTCAGGTGTCGCGCTATCTGATTTATTTTGGGCTTTTCATCATTCCAATGAACCTACATTTGTGTTTAAACCTGATAATGAATTGGATCGAATTTACCAAACACATTATAAAACGACTGGAAATCTTGATCTATTGAAGCTAAAAACAGCAGTCCTTCGTTTAATTCTTACAAAAGAAAAAATATCCGAATATCCGAAGATCAAAGAACATATTAGAACAGAGATTTTGAATAAATTAGACGAGTCAAATCTAACTTATTTTCCTACGTGGAAAAAGCATATGCATTTAGTTAACAAACCAGTATCAACGACCGACTTGGACAAACTGAAAGAGCTTGACAGCACACTTAAGATAGGGCAATTGGTTGCCGTGATGCATGAAAGCCAAGAATATAAATTTGCTTTTGTTTCAAATATTTGTGAAAATTCTAATCTATGTAGTGTGATTGCTTTTGAAGATGGAAATTCTCAAAGTGTTGATAAGAAATTTGTAAAAGTCTTTACAAAAATACCCAACATTAAAGAAGCAGAATTTCCAAAGCTTCAAATTGATCAAATCAAAAACTTCGAAGAAAGTATGCGCACTCAAAAAGAAAAGGTTCAGGCAATATTAGATCTTTTTGATAACGCAAAACCTCTTGAATTTACCGATGATGAAAAAGATTTAATTCATCAATCATTTCCAATCATTTGGGCTTCTACAACCCTAGAATCTACCCCTACCGAAGGGATGATGGGTAGACCAGGAGAAAGATATCTAACTAAGCCTGCACTTCTGGGTAAAGATATTCAATTACTTTTTGTCCCGAAAGACAACATTCAAAAAGCTCAAAAGGCTTTGAGCGCCTATCATGTAAAAGTTTTGGATGTGGATATCTTACATATAATTGATAAAAATTTAAATAAAGTAGCTTGAGTTTTTTTTTGGGTATACCACGCGTGGTATACGTTAAAAAGCTTTAGTTAAATTTCTATTAATCCCTTCAAAGAATTCTTTTTTAAGGGATTCATTAGTGTGAAATTGTCCACGGATGACATTTGTGATCGTATGTCCATTTTCATCTTCAATCCCACGTGCGATCACACAATAGTGTTGAGCTGTTATGGATACCGCCACATCGTCTGTGTTGAGTAGGATGGACAAGCTGTCAGCAATTTGAGCTGTCAATCTTTCTTGCAATTGTGGTCTCTTAGCAAAAAAACGCACGATTCTAGGAATCTTCGACAAGCCAATGAGGTGTTTGGAGGGGAGATATGCTACATATGCAATCCCATTCATCGGTACAAAATGGTGTTCACAAAAGCTTGTAAAGCCAACCTTCACAAAAACCATATTGGCTTTGTGTTCATGATGGAATTCATCTTTAAAACAACTAATTTTAGGGAACGTTTCATTATTTAAACCAGAGAATATTTCTTTTACATACATTCTGGCTATACGCTGTGGAGTATGTGCGATCGAGTCGTTGGAAAGATCCATTCCTAATATTTCTAAAATGTGTGTAAAATGATCGGCAATTTTATCGATTTTTTGATCATCTGATAATGGTGTTTTGTGCATCACAATCGGAGAAGGAAAACGAGTAATAGCAGCAGATGGTTTCTGGTCGATTTTTTTACTAATCACTTTTTCAGTAGTCTTTTTTTTCATTTATTTCCTCAACAATTGTTAAATTCTTCTGCCTGCATATTTCACCAGCAACTATAGAGAAAGCATTCGCTACATTTAAAGAGTTCTTGCGACCCCTTAATGGTATCTCAACGATATAGTCTGCCATTTTCAATGACTCTTCCGAACATCCATATTCTTCATTTCCCACCACCAGAGTAAAAGCTTCTGGAAAAATAAATTTATGTAATGGTATTGCCTCTTGAGTTGTTTCTAAAGCTATAATGGGCTTGGCCAACTCTTTTAATGCAGTTCCTCGTTTACATAAAACCCATTCAAAAGCGCCCATTGATGTATCTTGCACTTGTTTGTGGTCGATATAAGGCGTTTGTTCAGAGAAATATATAGTTCCTAAACTGAATGCTTCGACAGTGCGTAAAATACTTCCTACATTATGTGCAGAGCGAATGTGATCCAAATAAATATCTATGGGCCATAATTCTTCTGCTACTAAACGATCCCCAGTTCTAACTTGGGGAAGAAAATGGTGTTCTTTTTTACAAATATTCGCTTGCTGTAAATGCCAGTGATAACGATCTGCTATTTGCTTAATGCTTCCATTAATAATTGTATCATCGTTCATCCAAAGCAATAAATCCTTGTAAGCGTCAAGTATTGCTTTTCGCTCCTTTTCATCACTCTGATTGAATATGAAGGATAAAAATTCAGCACATTTTTTATGCTTTTGGCCAATCGGTAAGGCTGAAAACTTTCGCTTTGTAAAATCAAATGGCATAGAAGTAAATTAGACTTGAACTTTTTTTCTAATCAAATATTCTTCTAAAGGTCCGTCGAAGAGATGGATTCCATCAGCCTCAAAAGCAATAATTTTTTTTGCCATTGTATCAATTAGATCGCGGTCGTGGCTGGCAACAATTGCAGTTCCCTTATATTCTTCAAGACCCCATGCCAAAGCAGAAACAGCTTCTAAGTCTAAGTGATTGTTAGGTTCATCCAATATCAATACATTATGTTCAGCAAGAAGGATACCTGCCAAAATAAGACGAGCTGTCTCTCCTCCTGATAGAGTAGAAACAGGCTTGAAAGCATCATCCCCTCCAAAAAGCATTTTACCCATGACGCTACGAATATCTTGATCGTAGATACCTGGGCGACGCTCTTTTAGCCAATCAAAGGCGTTTCGATCACCGGATTTTTCTACGAGTTCCGCGTGGTTTTGAGGGAAGTAGCCAATAAGAACCTGATGACCCAATTCTACCATACCGCTATCTGGAGCTAAAGCCTGAGCTAGCATTTTTAAAAGTGTTGTTTTTCCTCGACCGTTATTTCCAATGATTCCAATTTTATCTCCACGAGTAATTTCCATAGAGTAGTGGTCGATGACAACTTTGTCGTCGTAGGTTTTGGTGATATTTTCGACTTTAAGTACGATTTTGCCTGGTGCTTTATCGTTAGGAATAAAACGAATGTAGGGTCGTTGAATGTTTGATTTTTTGAGTTCTTGAGGTTGTAATCTGTTCATTTCACGAACACGCGATTGCACTTGGCTTGCACGTGTACCTGCTCCAAAACGAGATACAAACTCTCTTAATTGCGCGATTTTTTTCTCTTTCGATTTTGATTCCGACTCCGCACGATCCCGAACTGACGTTTTTGCAGTTACCATGGAATCATAATTTCCTGGATAGATGATGATTGTTTCATAATCGATATCAGCGATGTGTGTTGTGATAGAGTTTAAAAAGTGTCTATCGTGGCTTATTACAACCAGCGTTCCTTTGTAGTTGCAAAGAAATTTTTCGAGCCATCCGATCGATTCTAAGTCTAGATGGTTTGTAGGTTCATCGAGTAAGAGGGCCTGAGGAGCTCCAAATAATGCTTGGCAGAGAAGAACTCGAAATTGCATGTCGAGTGGAATTGCATGCATTGTTTCCTTCAAATATTCGTGAGGAAAGCCCATACCCATTAAAAATTCTTCGGCGTTTGAGTCGGCAGAATATCCATCTTCTTCAGCAATAATACCTTCAATTTCTCCAAGGCGCATTCCCACATCGTCTGACATTTCGACTTCATATAGGCTATCACGTTCTTTCAGAGCATCCCAAAGGCGTTTATTTCCCATGATGACAACATCAAGGACTTTTTCATTACGGTAAGCTTCAATATTTTGACGTAATATACCCACACGGTCAGGAAGGGTGACGGTTCCGGAAGTGGGTTCTTCGAAGCCCATGATGATTTTGAGGAGTGTGGTTTTACCTGACCCATTAGGACCGGTTAAACCATAACGATTGCCGGCATTGAATGTTATTGTGACATCATCGAATAGAATTCGACTGCCGAAGCTTTTAGAAATTTTATTTAATGTAATCATATCTACTGAATTAAAAGAGTTTATAAAATTTGATCTAGAATAGAAAAGATTACCATAAATAGTAGATCTTATACAAGAGGCTAAATTTAATAGTTTTTGGGGATAAATCGAAGGTTTCAAAAATAAGTATTAGCATAATTTTCCCTGTCATTCTATATTGAAAATTCTAAAACTCAGGTTATGAAGGCCTGAATTTTTGATTTTGAATTAAAAAAATTTCAAAAAGGAAACATTATGAATAAAAATTCAGTTGCCAATTTTTTCAATCAGAAATTTGCTTTAGGAATATTGAGCATTTCTTGTTTATTATTACCTTATTCTGCAAATGCTGCTCATGCTAGCATATGCAATAGTGTTAGTGAAGATAGTGAAGCGAATTTATTTAATAAATCTTGCAAATGCAAAAAAGATAACAATAGTCTTTTTGAGCAAGATGGGAAAAACACCTTAAATTTTGTATTGTCGATCATTAGAATCGATGGAGCACCATTTGATCCATCTACAGATTTTATCACTTTATCACCTTTCGTTGTTCTTCCGAATGGAAAAAGCCATAGAAGTAAACCAAAGACTTTAGTACTCCCCATACAACCGGATGGAACTGTTGATTTAAGCGGGGTAAGCATTGCTATTAATAATGTTCCTGCGATATTTGGCTCTTATACAATTGGAGCGCAAGTTTCAACGCATTCTGCAGCAACAGACATGACAATAGGATTTGGTGTTGGCAACACACGAAATACAAAGGTTACACAAGTCAGTGGCGATGGTCTAATCACAAGTGAAGTAGATGAAAATCAAGTGACAGGGGTATTTACCTATCAAAAACCACCGATTCCTTAATATACATTCACCCTTTGGAGTGCAATCTAAAAGCGGTCGCAAGGAGGTTAAGAAAAAATTGATTTAAATCTAGAATTCACTTCGTTAGCTCGGTAGAGCGTCTGTTCAAAGCCCGGAGTGACGTAAGGAACTCCGGGTAAATAGAAAAATAAATAGAGCCCGTGTAGGGCGACTCAAATATGCGACGATATACTAACACTCTTAATAATCAGACACACAAACCACTTGAAATACTTCTACGTAATATTCTCATATTTGAGTCGCTCTACCGAGCTCTAATTCTTTTTTTATTTTTCCCGGAGTTCCTTACGTCACTCCGAGCTTTGAACCAATGCTGTCAAAATAAGAAATAAAGTGAGAATCGCCTTGTTTTTATTACAGATCTTTATCCTCAATTTTTTCTAAAGAAAGCACTCTTTGTTAGGCCTGAAGGGCCGGCATGAAATA
>JACDES010000085.1 GCA_013816265.1 Parachlamydiaceae bacterium
ACAAAGAGTGCTTTCTTTAGAAAAAATTGAGGATAAAGATCTGTAATAAAAACAAGGCGATTCTCACTTTATTTCTTATTTTGACAGCATTGGGCTTTGAACAGACGCTCTACCGAGCTAACGAAGTGAATTCTAGATTTGAATCAATTTTTTCCTAGCCTCCTTGCGACCGCTTTTAGATTGCACGCATTGGTATGTAGACAGCATTGAGGCAAGCGAGGACCACGCCTTGTTTGCCTCAAAGTATTCTGTATACCAATGCGTGCAATCTAAAAGAGGTCGCAAGCGACGCGCACTCCAAAGGGGATCGCCTTCATAAATTGTATCTTTTTCTTATTTTGACAGCATTGGGTCAAAGCCAATGCCATCAGAGGTTTAATGGACAACTATTACAATTACAACAGCTTCTTAATAATTGCATGCAATTCATCCACCTCTTGGTGATATTGCTTTTCTACTTTTTCAAGTTCCGATGCCGTAAAATTCAATTCCTCCTGTAACAATAACTCTTCCTCAGTCTGCTGATAAATTTGCTTCTCCTCTAATTCTTTTTGTAAGCTTAATAACTGCTCTTGAGTAACAAAAAGTTCCTGCCTGGTTTTATCTAACGTATCGCTCTTCTCTTGAAATTGCTCTTTTAATTGGATGTACATGGATTCAATTTTTCGATTATTACCCTCTGTATATGGAATACGACTTTCAAGCTCTCTTTTCTTAGATAAATGTTTCTGCTTTATTTCTAAATCGAATTTTGCAGCACGATGCTCGCTTTCTAATTTTCTATATTGATCTTCCAGAAACTTAATATCTTTATTCTTGTGTTCTAGCTGTTCGGAGAGTTCGTGACAATGATCTTTTATGGCGAGCAATTCAATTTCTTTTGATTGAATGAGTCGGTCCATCACTCCTTTTGTCTCTTGACTAAAAGATTCCTTATGCTTTATTAACGTCTCTTCTTGCTGGTCTAAGGTACTTTTTAATTCGTTTTTCTGATTTCTTTCGAATTTTAATTCATTCTCCTTTTCTGCAATTACCATAGAAAGCCTTTGGACCTGATCTTCATATTTAGTCACTTGATCCTTTAATCCAACCTCAAGCATTTGCAATCGTCTATATTCATCTTGGAGCAATGTAGAAGTAGATGTAAAAGTTCCCTTCTCGTGAGTAAGAGTTTCAATTTGTAGTTCTAGATGGTGTGCATAGGCTTTCAGAGAATTGCATTCATGTTCCCTTTGATTTATTTCTAATTGCCGCTCAGAATCACGACTGATCGATTGTTGTAACTGAATTTCTAAAGATTCCGTTTGGGTTTTTTGAACCTTCAAGCTATCTTCTGCATGAATTCGCACTTTCTTACACTCAGCAATCTGTTCTTCATACTTGAAAATTTCCTGAGTCAATTTTTCAATTTGCTTTTCGGGAACTGAATTCACAAATGACTGAATTGTGACATCATTCTCTTCCATTCTTTCATGGAATTGAGCGATTTGTTGTTTCTTATAAAAAAGATCTTGCAAAAGAGCTTCATGTTGATTCCGAAGAGCGATTAACTCGTCTTTTGCCAAAAATACTAATTTATGAAATGTTTGCTTTTCTTCCTTTGATTTAACTAATGACTGGCTCAATTCTTGAAGTTGAATGGTAAAACTCTCTCTTTCTTGCTCCCATACTTGCTCAAGAGTCTTTAATTTTTCATCGATATGTTGAAAATTTTCTAAACGCCCTTGAGATTCAACTTGAATTTTTTTAACAATGCTTTGAACTTCTTCTAAAGATAGTGTTAAAATGACAAAAGAGAGAGCCGTTGCCATCCCCATTCCGACATGCCAATAGAGTTCACTTAATTCTAAGGAAGGAAAAGAGATAATTGATAAAGTGGCTAAAAATGTCAGAGCAGCGGCTAACCCTTTCATTTTCCATTTCACACAAAGAGGAATTCCTATTAACACACTTACAGGTAGATACCAGTGTGATGACATCTTAAATAACAATATTGCGATCGAGGAAAGAATAATAAAAGGCCCTAACAAAGACCAAAATTGCACCTGACTTCCAATTCTTTTTTCTAGTATATTCACAAAGAGGTTCCTTAAATAATTATCATTAGGCAATGAAGACTTATAACTAAACTTTGGGGTTTTTGGGCATTATAATAAATCATGTGTTTGTATTCAGCAATAATTCTTACTCCTATACTCAAACTTCTATTCTCTAAATTATTAATTAAAAAGATAAATTTAAAATTTAAATTGGCTCTGTGATATAAGTATATTTTCAATATTTTTTGCGGAGTCACGATGTTAAGTAAACTTAAATCCCTAATATTCTTCTTATTATGTTTTTTACATATCTCTTCAATTCACAGTAAAGATACACTCTTATTTTCACTAGACGACAAAAAATGGAAAATTGGCTATCAGGCCTCGACAAAAGATTTTACCATATTTGAACTAATCCCTAAGGATGAAAGCATTAATGATTGGGATGAACTTTATACGATACAAAGTTTCGATGAATTAAATGCCACGGAACAAGAATTTGTCAATTCCTTAGAAAAAGTCTCCACAGAGAGTTCTACGCTTTCCAGTGGCAAAAAAAATATCTTCAAGCTAATTGAAGGCGACCCTTCCTATATTGTTGAAAATTTCTTCGTCATTGATTCTTCAAAAGAAAACGTCAAGCCTGAGCTAAACGAGTATAATATTGGTAGAATCATAAAAGGAAAAGATGTTCTCTATTATGTACGCTATACAACGCACAGCAAAGAATTATTCGATCAAAACAAAGAGAAATGGATACAAAGATTAAAAAACATCTCATCAATAGCTCTTACTAGCGAAGAAACCCAAAAAGGTAAAGAATTTTCGCTATTAAATGGTCAAATTTATGAGGGCTCCAATAAACTTGAATACCTTCAAGAAATGACTCCCATCAATGATGAAAAGGGGGGCTTTAGCATGACCCTTCCATCAGATTGGATGATCAATAAGGTAGAAATTCCAAAAGAAAAATCAGCTACTGGAAAAGAGAGCATCGAGACAATTCCGATTATTTTCTTCAAAAACGATCAAAGTATCTATGGAGGCATCGCATACTTCAATAATAAAGCCCCAAATCAAGATCTAGATTATGTCCAAGATGCTTTTAGCGAAGCTTATAAGAAAGAAAGTCCTCAAGTTAAATTCGTATCAAAAAATGATGTTATAACAAAAGCCGATGATAAAGGTAAGTTTTTAATTTTTGAAGATGGCGACGAACTAGGTGTGATATCTTTCTTTCAAAAAAATGAAAAGACATATCGTGTAGAAACTTGGACAAAAAAAGATAAGTACGAAAATGCAAAAAGCCTTTTAGAAGAAATTCAAAAAAGTTTTCACATTACAGATTAAGCATAATAGCCTAACCTTATTTAATTATACCACGTACAGGTCCAAATTCACGTTTTAGGCCCCGCGTGGTATAGATGCAAGGATGTTGTTTTTTCAGAATTCAACAATTCTTGCTCTTCAGCATGATCAATCAGTGTCTGAGCACCTTGAAGAAGATATGATGCAAGCGTGACATCACCCTGATATGTCATTTCCACATTCATCTTCCCATCCTCAGATGGTTCTCCACAAGTAATAAGTACATAACAAGAAGGATTTTTATCTAAAACTTCTTGAAGGCGCTTATGACAATGATCACTCATATATCTCCTAAGAGTATTTTAATTTGCAATTTCAATGTTTTGCAAAAGATAGCCGAATATTACACTATAACAAACGCGGTCACATTAACTTATTATCCAATTTATTACCAAGCCAAACTTATTCATTTTTTAGATATTATTATTTAAGACTAAAAAAAAGATTCTCTTTGAAAAATTCATTTGTCAAAACATTTTAGTATGGCATATGATAAATTTATATTGACCCCTTTACGATCATTGAATCCCGATGGCTTTCGCGCAGGTGCAAATTCATGTTTTAGGCCGTGCGTGGTATATATTAACAAAAAATTCATCAAATATTACGACCCACTATGAATCAATATTTACCCTATCTTGAATGGATCTCCAATCAGCAAGAAATCATGACGGAATCAGTAAAAAGATGGGCTGCTATTAACTCCTGGTCAGATAATATCAATGGCCTACAGCAAATGGCTTCTACTTTATCAAAAGAATTCGAATGCTTGGAATCAGAAATAAAATTACACCCTCTCCCCTTACAAAAAATTATTAATGCTCAAGGTCAATTTGTAACCAGACCTCTTGGTAAAGCAATATCTATAAAAAAACGACCAAACGCAAAAATTCAAATATTGCTTGCAGGTCATATGGACACTGTTTATCCTCCTACAGACCCATTTCAAAATGTGATCCAAAAAGGAGAAAATTTACACGGGCCCGGCGTAGCTGACATGAAAGGGGGCTTAGTCATCTTACTTACAACCCTTCAAGCTTTAGAACGCTCACCTTTTGCTTCTTCAATTGGTTGGGAAGTGATAATAAATCCTGACGAAGAGATTGGCTCCCCTGGTTCTTACTCGCTCTATCAAGAAGCTGCAAAAAGAAATGACGTTGGATTGATTTTCGAACCCTCTTTTTCCGATGGTGCTTTTGTAAGTGCAAGAAAAGGATCAGCAAATTATTCAATTGTTGTTAAAGGTAAATCAGCACATGCAGGAAGAGATTTTCATCAAGGGCGAAGTGCAATATACGCAATCAGTCACTTCATACATATGCTTGAGAAACTACCAAAAGATCTACCAACTACAACAATTAATGTAGGTTATATTCAAGGTGGAAGTGTCCCTAACATCGTCCCTGATTTATCTGTATGTCGCCTAAATGTAAGGTCAAATACCGCTAATGAAATGATCAAAACAAGGCAGTACATCGATGAACTGATTCTTGATTGTGAACGTCGAGAGGGTATTCAATTTACATTAATAGAAGATAGCAATCGTTTGCCAAAACCTTTCGATGCTAAAACCGAATTCTTGTTTAATGCTTACCAAAAATGTGTGGAAGATACAGATAATCGATTTGAGCTTAGAGAAAGCGGTGGTGTTTGTGACGGAAACATTTTATCCGCTGAAGGACTGCCCACAATTGATTCTGTTGGTGCTATAGGAGGAAATATTCACACAGAAAATGAATATCTATTTCTTCCAAGCTTATCAGAAAGGGCTCGTATCGCTGCGTTATTTTTATTCAAATGTTCCACAGGTGAAATCGCTATAGCCGAAAGGAGTAATAAAAATGCATCATCCTGAATCTTTGATAGCTACTCAATTAAAAAATGACCCACGACTTATTCAAGCGAAAAAACTCCTCTTAGAAACCCTTGAAGATTATCAAAAAAAAATAACAACTATTAAACCACCTAATAGCGAATTAGAACAGTCATATCATGAATTACTCGAAACATTTATGAATCTTCGTGGAGGCAAATTATATTTTCCCTATATTGGAAGCGGTATTGGAAAAGGAGCTTTAGTTGAATTATTAGATGGCAGCATTAAATATGATATGATAAGCGGTATTGGAGCACATTTTTGGGGGCATAACCATCCCGATTTACTATTTTCAACTATCGACGCAGCTCTTTCAGATACTATCATGCAAGGTCATTTACAACAGAATGTCGATGCCCTTGAACTTTCAGAATTATTGATCAGCGCATCAGGATTAGATCATTGTTTTCTCTCATCAACAGGAGTAATGGCAAATGAAAATGCATTAAAAATTGCATTTCAAAAAAAGGCTCCTGCACATCGTGTATTAGCCTTCGAACATTGTTTTATGGGACGAACTCTTGCAATGTCGCAAATCACTGACAAACCTAGTTTCAGAGAGGGGCTTCCATCATCTTTGCATGTTGACTACATCCCTTTTTATAATGTCAATAATCCAAAAGAAAGCACTGACTTAGCAGTTTCCATGTTGAGAAAACATCTCTCACGTTATCCAAAACAACATGCTGCAATGTGTTTTGAATTAGTACAAGGTGAAGGCGGTTTTTTTCCTGGCACGACAGAATTCTTTACCGCACTCATGAAAATTTTAAAGGAACATGATATTGCAATCATCATTGATGAAGTTCAAACATTTGGTAGGACTCCTGCTCTTTTTGCTTTTCAATATTTTAACCTTCAAGATTATGTCGATATCGTTACAGTTGGAAAGCTATCACAAGTTTGCTCAACACTTTTTCGAACAAACTACAAACCACAACCCGGACTTTTAAGTCAGACATTCACAAGTAGTACTGCGGCTATTCAAGCAGCTAAAGTCATTATCAATAGCTTGTTGCAAGACAATTATTTCGGTCCAAATGGCAAAATAATAAAAGTGCATGAACACTTTGCTAAAAATTTTAAAGAAATTGAAACAAAATATCCGCATTTGATCAAAGGACCATATGGTCTAGGGGCTATGATTGCTTTCACACCTTATGATGGAGACTTCCATCGTGTGACGAAATTTATTCACGAATTATTTAAGGCTGGTGTGATAAGTTTTATTGCAGGAAGTCATCCGGCTAGAGTGAGATTTCTTGTCCCCATGGGTGCAATCAAACCGACAGATATTGATCTTGTTACAGAAATAGTTCAAAATGTGCTGCTCAGTGATGCTTAACAAAATTTAGGTTATTATGATTATCATACGCCCCATATCACAAAAAGATCAGGACGTCTTTGTCGAATACTCGTTTAATTCTACTTTGGGTATTAGGAATTTACCGCGGGGCAAAGAAAAGTTACATGATAAAATTATTCAATCCGAACAATCTTTCTTGAAAGATGTCCATAAACCCAGTAATGAACAGTATTTCTTTGTGCTTGAAGATCTGTCAACAGGAAAAATTGGGGGTACTTGTGGAATAATAGCATCATTTAATCCCAGCAATAGCCTTAATTTCAAAGTCCATAATGTAAAACACCACACAAAAAATAAGCACATCATTCAAGATATCCCCTTATTGAAATTAACAGCCCCAATAAAAGAGGCCTCGGAAATTTGTTCTCTTTATCTTCATCCCTCTTACCGTCATAGTGGCCTTGGTCGCCTACTAGCCTTAAGTCGTTTTCTTTTTATTGCTTCACACCCGTATCGTTTTAAGAAAAAAATTATTGCTGAAATGCGGGGATTCATTAATGAAAATCTTATTTCCCCATTCTGGGAATCTGTAGGAAGACATTTTTGCAATCTTTCATTTGTTGAATTAATGAGCTGTATAGATCAAGGTACTATTGAAATTCATGACATATTTCCAAAACATCCTATCTATTTGTCGTTATTGCCTCCAGAAGCACAAAATGCCATTGGTAAAACTCATGAATCGACGAAGCCAGCGGTATTAATGCTTCAAAATGAAGGATTTAAAGTTATCAATGAAGTCGATGCCTTAGAAGGTGGACCAAACTTGATCGCACCAATAACTCGTATTCGGTCTATAACAAAGAGTAAAGTTGTTCAAATAGATATAACAAATGACTTATTTGAGGAAAAAAATGACTTTTTGCTATCGAATACACGAATGGACTTTAGGGCATGTTGTGGCCATATCGAAGTCTTATCTAAAACCAAAGGTTTAATAACCGCTGATGTGGCCGAAGCCCTTCATCTAAAAAAAGGTGATATGATTCGTTATGTTTCAGCTCATTAATTTCGAACGGTAAAGCCCTTCTTTCTGCTACGGAGGTTATTTTGTAGAGCTATTCATACTTGCTCACTAAACTTTCGGTAGAAAAAAACCATTATAAAGTCTTTGCAGTGTAATGGAAGTCGAGACTATTAACTATTTAATTTAAATTTGTCATTATGATCGTTTCATGCAAATCTACCTCTTTATTTTCACTATTAATTCGTTGTTAGTATAGGTGTTACACCTCAAGAAAAAACTATTGTCCTAGAATCGTCAGTCGACGATGGTGAATATCCTACAGTAGTTTTTCATGATTATATTGTTATTCTATGAAAAAATACCCAATCAGATAAAACTCAGTTTTAGAATATGAAATTGACAAAATATCAACGTATGTATAATATATTAATACATATGGAGGAAATATGTCAAAGATTGAGGGAATTGATAGTGCGATGGCTTTTATTCAAGATCGTTCGCTCGTTAACTCTATTGACTATCAATTTGTGATGGACTGTCTAAAGGATTTTAGATCTCCTCGTTCTAAACTTTCTCATCTATTACATTCAAATGCATTAATTCGAGTAAAAAAAGGACTGTACCTTTTAGGTCACAGATTTAAACATACTCCTTACTGTTTTGAAATGTTAGCAAACCTAATATACGGGCCTTCTTATGTTTCATTGGAAAGAGCACTTCAAATCTATGGAATGATTCCTGAACATGTTGAAAACATTACAAGTGTAACAAAAAAAGGTAGTAAAGACTTCAGAACACCTGTAGGAACTTTTATATATGCACATTGTCATAAAAATAGTTATTCTATAGGAATTACAACTAAACAATTCTCGGAATATGAAAACCCACTTATCGCTACACCTGAGAAAGCAATAACCGATATGCTTACTATTCGTAGGGGAAAAATTACAAGCATGCATCAAGTAGAATTGATTCTAATCGAAGATCTTCGAATTGAAGAAGATGATCTTACTGCGTTAGATCTAAACTTAATACGGAGCATACGTGATGCTTATCCCCATAGTTCTGTTTATTTTCTCGAAAAATGGCTCACAAATCTAAAAACCTGACTTTAAGGAAATCATCATGAATGATGCTGTGAAAAGAATGCTGCAAAAATATAATACAGCTAATCAAGCAGAAACAGAGCGAGCTTTGAAAGAAATTATACAGGAAATTACTCTTACAGGTCTATGGAGAGGTAAATTTTTTGAACATGCTGCTTTTTATGGTGGAACGGCTCTTCGTATACTTTATGGATTAGATCGATTTTCCGAAGATCTTGATTTTATTTTACTGGATAGTAAGACAAAATTCGACTGGGGATTATTTGAAAGAAATGTAAAAGAAGAATTATCTAGTTATGGCTTTGAGGTGATATTCTCTGAGAAAAAAAAACAAACTGAGACAGCAATTCAGTCTGCATTTCTCAAAACTAATACATTGAAAGCCCTATTGCAAATTGGGGTAAAAGGATTCAATAATCCTGATGCTTTAATTCGAATTAAAGTAGAAATTGACTCTAAACCCATTGGAGGATTTGATGTTGAGTCCGTATATCTACGAGAGCCGTTACCAGTATCGATTCGAGCTCTAAAAGAATCAAGTTTGTTTGCTGGAAAAACTCATGCAGCACTTTATCGAGCCTGGAAAAATAGAATCAAAGGGAGAGATTGGTATGATTTAGTATGGTTTCTACGAAGAAATATTCCATTGAATCACCTTTATCTCGAAGCTTGCATGCGTTTTGGAGGAGAGTATGCTAATGATCAAGCAATAACTGAAAATATCGTAAAAAACCTCTTAAAAACGAAAATAAAAGAAATTAATCTTAATGACGTAAAAGATGATATTAGACCCTTTTTAAGGGATCCTGCTCAACTCGATATTTGGTCTGTAGATTTTTTTCACCATTGGATAGATCAGTTAAATTTTGAATAATAAAACAACCAATTTAACGACAAAAACAACATACTTGGCGACAAAACATCCGTTTTAGCGACAATTTAAAAGTTTTGCGACAAATATCATTGTGGATGTTCGGTCGAGCACTCGCCTTATTTACAGTGCAGATTTATATTCAAGTATTAGACCGCGCTTGATATAACAAACTTCTCATTATATCCAATATCTCTTGATCAAATTATTATTATTATGTCAAAAAGAGAGCATATTTATTATCAGTGAAGGTTTTTATGAAAGATCGTCCAAGTTTATTTATTAATGGCAAATGGAAAAGCGGTTCCGGTGATCTTTTCAAATCACAAAATCCTATAAAAAATGAAATCATCTGGGAAGGCAACGCAGCAAGCCAAGAGGATGTCAACGAGGCCATTATTAGTGCCAGAAGCGCATTCAAAGAATGGACAAATCTTTCTATAGATAAACGCTCTTCCTATTTATATCAGTATGGTGAAGTCCTTAAACTCAACCTGGTTCCATTGGCTTTAATTATTTCTAGAGAAAATGGCAAACCTCTTTGGGAGGCTAAACAAGAAGTAACCTCCATGATTGATAAAATTAGACTTTCAATAGAGTCATATGGCAGACGCTGTCCCGGAATTATACAAGACCACCTAAACAATCGATCTATCACTCGACATCATCCTCATGGCGTCGTTGGAATTATGGGACCATACAACTTTCCCGGTCACCTCCCAAATGGACATATCATTCCAGCTATTCTCGCAGGCAATACAGTTGTATTTAAACCGAGTGAACTAACACCCAGCGTCGCAGAAGAAATGATCAAATACTGGGAAAAAGCCCAACTGCCAAAAGGGGTCATTAATTTAATTCAAGGTGGTCCTAAAACAGGGCAGTCATTATTAAATCATCCCGATGTTAACGGCATCTTTTTCACAGGAAGTTACAATACTGGAAAATACATTGCTGAACTATTAGGCCCACAGCCTGAAAAAATTATTGCCCTTGAAATGGGCGGCAATAACCCTCTCATTGTAAGTAAAATATCAGATACAAACATAGCTGCTTACTTCACAATCCAATCAGCTTTTATTTCTTCAGGACAAAGATGCACATGTGCACGCCGACTAATACTTCTGCAAAATAATGATGGCAAAAAATTTATAGAATCCTTGGTAAAAGCGATGTCAAGTATTGTCATTGGTCATTACGATGATGTTCCAGAGCCATATATGGGTCCTTTAATAAGCGAAGCACATGCCCTCAAAGTATTAGCTGCACAGAAAAATCTAGTAAAGCTTGGTGGAAAATCAATCGTAGAAATGAAACAACTACTTCCCCATAAAAGCCTTCTATCACCAGGGTTAATGGATGTAACGGCCATTAAAAACCTTCCTGATGAAGAAATATTTGGTCCTTTTCTACAGTTAATTTGGGTAAAAGACTTTGAAGAAGCCCTTGTGGTTGCAAATCAGACAAAATTTGGATTATCAGCTGCCCTCTTTAGCGAAGACCAAAATGAATATGATCAATTCTATCAGAATATTCGAGCAGGAATAGTCAATTGGAATACACCTACAACAGGAGCACTTAGCTCAGCACCCTTTGGTGGTGTAAAATCAAGTGGAAATCATAGACCTAGCGCTTACTATGCAGCTGACTATTGTTCCTATCCAATAGCTTCTTTGGAATCTAATTATATGAAAGCACCTTTAATATTACCGCCAGGGATAAAAGTAGGGGAAAATATAAAATAATGAAAAAAAATGATTCTAATTTATATGATGGAAAATCATTTGAAATAAACTTAGATGGTATTGTCGGTCCAACTCATAATTATAGCGGGTTATCATACGGGAATACCGCTTCCATGCAAAATGCTTCATTAATTTCTAACCCTAAGGCCGCAGCTAAAGAAGGATTGGAAAAAATGCGAACACTTTATGAGTTAGGCATTAAACAAGCCATTATACCACCTCAAGAACGCCCATTTATTCCATTATTAAATGCTTTAGGTTATACAGGTGATGATGCATCCGTTCTACAAAAAGTTCAGAATGAAAATTCTTCACTTCTAATGGCATGTTGTTCCTCCGCAAGTATGTGGACAGCTAATAGTGCAACAACATCTCCTTCGTCCGATTCCCTTGATAACAAAGTTCATTTTACTCCGGCCAACCTCATCAACAAACTTCATCGTTGTATAGAATCCTCGACAACAAGTACAATATTAAAACGTATTTTTCCTAGTCCAGATTACTTCACACACCACTCACCTCTCATTAATCAAAATGAATTCTCAGATGAGGGTGCTGCAAACCATACACGTTTCTGCAGTGATTTTAGAAATCCGGGTGTCCAACTTTTTGTATATGGTCAAGACATGCGAAACCCTCATCAGTCCTTACCAAAAAAATTCCCCCCTAGGCAAACAAGACAAGCCTGTGAAGCTATTAGACGTCTTCACAAGCTTAGTCCCAATAAAGTTATATTAGCTCAACAAAATCCTGAAGCCATTGATGCCGGTGTGTTTCATAATGACGTCATCTCTGTGGGAAATCAAAATGTATTTTTTTATCATGAGCGATCCTTCGTTGATACACCAGCGGTTATTGAAGATATTAGGCTAATTGTTAATAAAGAATGCGGAATTCCGATGCATTTTATTAAAGTATCTGAAGATCAAATCCCCCTTCAAGAAACTGTGAAAACATATTTATTTAATTCTCAACTTGTTACTCTACCTAACAACAAAATGGCTTTAATTGCCCCTTTAGAATGTTTTCATTCAGAAAAGGTTAATGCCTTTTTGAAAACAATGATGAATAATCCTGATCACTGTGTTAAAAAAATTATTTTTCAAGATATCAGGCAAAGCATGCAAAATGGCGGGGGCCCCGCTTGCCTTCGTTTAAGAGTCGTTCTGAATGAAATCGAATTCGCTCAAATGCATTCACCAGTAATCTTTACTGAACAGCTATACGATCATCTTCATCTATGGATTGAAAAATATTACCGTGATCAACTGTCGATTAAAGATTTATCTGATCCTCAACTTCTTATTGAATCTCGTCATGCCTTAGATGAACTCACAAAAATATTGCAATTAGGTTCAATTTACTCTTTTCAGAAGTAATCGTATATGCATCCAATCTATGAAGAATTAAAATCGCAAATTAATGGAGATATTCACTTCGACTCCATTTCAAAACATGTTTACAGCGTTGATGCATCAATTTTTGAAATTGAACCACTTGGAATAGTACTACCAAAATCAAAAGCAGATCTCTTACTTACCCTTAAAATTGCACATCATCACCACATTCCTATAACAGCAAGAGGTGCTGCAACGGGTATTACAGGAGGGTGTTTAGGTACGGGAATTATTATTGATACTTCAAAATATCTCAATAAAATATTAAATATTGATATCGCTAATGAAACTGTTACATGCGAACCAGGTGTTGTTCAGGATGATCTTAATGCTGTTTTAGATTCCTATGGATATCGTTTGGGACCTGATACTTCAACCGGAAACCGCGCAACTTTAGGTGGGATGTTGGCAAATAATGCAGCCGGAGCGCGCTCTTTGCGATATGGTAAAATGGTTGACCATGTCATAAGCGTTGAAGTTGCAGTAGCAAATGGTGAAATCATTAATTTCCATCCCCTCACTAAAGAAGAATGGAAAAACAAGTTGAAATTAAAAAATTTTGAAGGTCATATATACGAAGCTCTTTGGCATATTCAAGATCAATATCGTGAAGAAATCTTAAAAAAATTCCCAAATATTCCAAGACGTGTATCGGGATATAATTTAGATGAATTAATAAAAGATGAAAATATTAATGTCTCAAAACTCATTGTTGGCTCTGAAGGAACTCTGGGGATTGTGACATCGATGACCCTTAAAATTGTTCCTAAAGCAAAGGCTTCTGGCTTATGTGTCCTTCATTTCAATGAAATGATAAAAGCCATGCAATGTGTTCCAGAACTTCTAAAATTTAATCCGATGGCACTAGAAGTAATCGATGACAAAATCATTGAACAAGGGCGTCTCTCTCCATCACTACGTGGTCAGTTGAATTGGTTGCAGGGAAATCCAAAAATATTAATGATTGTTGAACTTGAGGGAACTGATAGTGAGAATGTTATTAGTAAGCTTAATAATTTGGTAAATGAACTAGAAAAAAAGCAAATTGGATATGCTAGAACGACAATTACTGATGTAGATCAGATTTCAAAAGTTTGGGCATTAAGAAAATCAGGATTAGGAATTTTACTTTCAAAAAGATCTTATAGCCGTGCAATCGCCTTTTTAGAAGACATAACAGTAAGTCCTTATAATTTAGCAGGATTTATGGAGCAATTCTGTGCATATCTGCAAAGCAAAGGCAAAACAGCTGGATTCTATGGTCATGTAGGATCGGGCTGCATGCATATTCGTCCCTATATTGATCTACGAAATCCAGATGAGATAGCCCTCATGAGACAGATGATGTGTGATATCTCTGATTTGCTATTGAAGTTTGGTGGTGCTTTGAGTGGAGAACATGGAGATGGCTTGATAAGGTCATGGCTAAATCCTCGCATGTTTGGTGAAAAAATAATGCAAGCTTTTATCGAACTTAAAACTGCTTTTGATCCTGATAATCTTATGAATCCAGGCAAGATTGTTCATGCTACCGAACACTTTGATCAATTAAGACTTTCTCCTACAACTATCCTTAAAGGACCTGAAACTTTTTTAAATTTTGATGCGGAAGGTGGCTTTGAATTGGCCGTAGACCTTTGTAATGGAAATGGTCAGTGTCGAAAGAAAACAGGAGTGATGTGTCCTTCTTTTCAAGTCACAAACGATGAATTTCATACGACTCGAGCAAGAGCTCAGGCTCTACGTGATATTATACAAGGACGTATACCACTCAAAGAATTCACCAGTCAAGGGATCCATGATGTGATGGATCTTTGCATATCGTGTAAGGGATGTAAAACGGAATGTCCTTCACAAGTAGACATGGCAAAAATGAAAGCTGAATTCTTATATCATTATCAAGAAGAACACGGAGTATCATTCCGTACTTATTTATTTGGTTACATTGGAAAACTTAATAAATTAAGCTGGCCATTTGCTAAAATTTTCAATCACTTGCAACAATCCTGGTTTGCAAAAAAAATATTAAATTTTATTGGTATCACGACAAAAAGAACTTTACCTAAGTTGGCCAATGAAAAATTTTCAAACTGGTTCAAGAATTATCAACAGCTAATTGTTAATGGTAACCAAGTTGTATTATTCAATGATACTTTTACAGAATATAATGATCCACAAATTGGTCAAGCGGCAGTTAGAATATTAAATGAACTAGGTTATGAAGTCATTACCCCACAATGGACTTGCTGTGGGAGGCCTATGATTTCCAAAGGATTACTGAAACAGGCTAGAAATCAAGCAGAAAAAATTATTTCTCTTTTACTTCCCTATGCAAAGAAACATATTCCTATCATAGGCTTAGAACCAAGTTGTATATTGACAATCAAAGATGATTTTGTTGGATTAGTATCTGAGGATTTTAGGAAAGATGCTCACACGATACATTCCAATTGTTTTACATTGGATGAATTTTTAGCACGCCATTTGGAAAAAATGCCCTTTCCAGACCATTTTAGAAGTGAGAATAAAAAGATTAAAGTTCATGGACATTGCCATCAAAAGGCATTAGTAGGAATGGAATCAACGTTGAAAGTTTTAAGAAGCATTCCTGGATTTGATGTGAAAGAAATTGATTCAGGATGTTGTGGAATGGCTGGGTCTTTTGGTTATGAAAAAGAGCATTTTGATATATCGATGCAAATGGGCGAATTAAAACTATTCCCTGCAGTAAGGTCAAGCGAAGAGGAAACCATAATAAACGCAAATGGAACTTCGTGCCGCCATCAAATTAACGATGGGACTGGTCGAAAAGCATTGCATTTAGCAGAGATTCTTTTACAAACCTTTTCGTAAGAATTATCAAAACTTCGAATTTGTAATATAATGTATAGGGAATAATTTAAACAAGTATATGTACTTTTGATGAAAGCTACCCCCTTTGGAGTGCGTGTCGCTTGAGGCTAAGAAAAAATTGATCTTAATCTAGAATTTATTTCGTTAGCTCGGAAGAGCGTCTGTTCAAAGCCCGGAGTGACGTAAGGAACTCCGGGAAAAATAAAAAAAGAATTAGAGCTCGGTAGAGCGACTCAAATATGAGATTACTACATAGAAGTATTTCAAGTGGCTTGTGTGTCTGATTATTAAGAGTGTTAGTATATCGTCGCATATTTGAGTCGCCCTACACGGGCTCTATTTATTTTCTAATTACCCGGAGTTCCTTACGTCACTCCGGGCTTTGAACCAATGCTGTCAAAATAAGAAAAAAAATGCGAATTGCTTATTTCTTTACGGTTCTATTAATATTAAGGAAAGTTCCTTGTGTTAGGCCTGAAGGGCCGGCATGAAATAGCCCAGGTCGCAGCAAAGCGGAGGCC
>JACDES010000008.1 GCA_013816265.1 Parachlamydiaceae bacterium
TTCAACGATCGTAAATGGGTCAATATTAATAATATAGACCCATTTACGATCGTTGAATCCCGAGACTTTGGCGCGGTCCAAATTTCAAGTTTTAGACCGCGCGTGGTATATCTAACACAAAACACAGACTACTATTTTTTTCTATTTAAATATTTTTCAATCTAACATTTATATTTTAACTAAAAACAAATTTAAATTATTTTATACAACCAATAAACTATCATAACAATTTATTTACTTTAAAAAAACTAGCGACAACTAATTTATTAATAAATTATTAAGATTGCTTTAATTATCTATAAGCGTGTATTATTCAAATATTAAACTTTTTAAACTAGAAACAAACACATTTATTTAATTAAATTTTTTATTATGGTTCCATCTTATTATTCTTTATCATTAACTTCTCAATCACCCATTTATGATTCATCTTCATCGGAATCTAAATATAATGGGTATCCTCAATTAGAATTACCCTATGAAGAGGATATAAATTCAATTCAGGCTGAAAAATTAGAACGAATACAAAATACGCTTCTTACTTTAAAACCCAAGAAAGAGGGTTACCCTTCTCTTTCATTTAAAGTTTCTGATTTTATCACATATGCTGAACAAGAAATATCTAAAATTCAAAATGAGAAGATTGAATTTCTTCCTTGTGGAAGTGTGACCGATCCCCAAAATTATGAATACAACGATATTGATTACAGGGTCTATATACATAAACCCCATTACCAAGTTATTCGTCATAAACTTATTAAATTTATTGAAGAACTGTTATTGAGCCATAAAGAATATAATAAAAATTGTTCCTTGAATCCTCAAAATCTTGTAGCTGTCTATTTCGATGGATTTAAACTTTTTGTAGATAAAAGTGGTGCTTTTTATAGTTTACAAGGGATCAGCATTACAATCTTTGATACATCTTTTCAACACATTCATAGCGACTCGGCTGCATCAGGAATCCAAATTATCCCATCTAGAAAACAAATGCGAATTGCTATGGGCAACCGTTTTGCTAGCAATCAGGACGAGTTTAAAAGTTGGATCAGTTGTTATTACCAAAGAAATTATGTCATTCACAATCCTGATTTGATTAAAGATTTATTTTTTAGATTAAGATGTAAGAAAACAGAAGGATGGACCGTCGATCCTGATACTTTTAATAAATCTATAGAGATAGCACAAAAAGTATATTTTGAATCTAAAGAATTCCGATTTAAGTTTAGAACGCATCTTCAAAATCATTTTCCCCATCGCGAAGGAAAAATGATTGAATTTTTGAACGTATTAACTACATTTCAGAATGATTCTGAATGGTGTAAAAAAGTTGCAGCCATTTTCATTGATTTAAGCCCAACATTGGCCCTTAAAGATGAAGTAAATATTGCTAAACTAATTGCAACATTTCCAGAAACTACACCGATTTTACTAAATTTCATTAGAGGAATTTTCTTTTGCAAAGCTATTACGGATGGGAATGATCGTTTTTATTATAGTGGTCGTATCGTAGAAAATAGTAAAAGGGCAAATTTTCAACTTCACTTGTTATGCGATAAAAATGATAAGTGGAAGCAAAGAAAATATCATTTAGATATACCTGGAAATGTGTCCCCTTTTCATATCCTTCGTTCATTACAAAGCTCCATGGTCTATCTAAATTCCTTTTCAAAGAGAATGGGAAAAACAGATTTAAGCTATTTAGATGATTTATTTGTTTTATTCGGCCTCAATACTCATTTCCTAACTGAAGATGGAAATATTCATATAGATAAAGCTATCTTACATTCCATTACACCTGAGATTGATCAAATTTTAAGAACTTACTATAAAAATGAATATGATTTAAGACACCTATATTCCCGATTGACTATCGTAGACCATTATGACAGTGAGATGTTAGATTTTAAATCAGCTATAGCCAATGTTGAGAATTGGATCCTAACCTGCGACAAGTATAATGAGAAGGATTTGAAATATTATTTAATTCTAATTCAGAAGTATTTGCATTGTTCACCTTCTCAAATTGACATGAATGAACTTTCATTTCTTGAGAACAACCCTAAATTATTGATCAAAAATCAAACTTTAAGAAATTCAGATTTTTCAAATAATTTAAAAATTGCATGTGTGAATTTACTGCCTCGTATAATTTTAAATATCTTAAAAGAACCAACCAGAGAATTATTTGTACGGGTGGATAATTTAATTGAATTATCAACAAAAATGATTTCAAAAAATTTGCAAAAGCAAATTGTTCGTATAAAGTTAGATGCGTTCCAAAAACTATCACCAGAGGAGCAAATTGGATTACAAGAATGGTTATGTGAATATATCGCGAAAGCATTGCCTCAAAATTTTTTAAAGCCTCAATCACTCATACAAACATTAACCCAATTAAGCACCTCGAAAAATCCTGAACACTTTCATGTTGCCTTTGATTATATTGAAGATGCTCTTTCTTATGTCAAAGGATACGAAAAAGAATTCCTAGAGATGTTTTGCACCCTTTCAAATAATGCTGGATTGGATTTTACAAATCGCATTTATAGTACATTATTAACAATAGCAAATTTACAACCTGAGTTATTCAAAGAGTTATTAAAGAAAGAAGAAAGCTTTGTCGAATTTATCATTGCAGTAGCCAAGAATAATAATCATGAATCTTTAGCATTGCTTACGCTGGCATCAGAAGTTAATGATTCAAAAGAATTTATTGAATCTTGCTACAATGTGATTGAGTTGTATAGTAAGCAAACAGAAATTGCTACAGAACCCTTAGAAGGCATCTGTAAACTATCGCTCTCGATTATACAAAAAAAAGGAATCATCGCTCCAGAATTATTACATACACAATATCCTGTAGTTGATTTGGCCTTGAAGCTACTAAAGAGGGGCGAAAACCATGAATTTTTATGTGTAGAAATCCTAAATGAAGCTATTAAGGCATACCCAAAAAGAATATTTGTAAAAGATATTCAAGAAAAATTACTTTTACGAATTGCTTCTACTCTTGTAAATGAAGATAAAAATGAGCTCTATAATAGATATGTGAAAGTACTTAAGATCTTAAATGACATGACTAAATTGTATGAAGTATCTCATTTAGGTGACCTCAAGAATAAAACAGTTGAAAGAGATTTGCCAATCCTTGCATTGCAGTTTCAAAAATTTGTTCAACAAGCAAATTCAACATTATTGTTAGATAAACAATTCCAAAAATTAATGCAATTTAATAGAAAAATTAAGGCAGAAGGGGTATTGGAGACAAAAAGGTCGATTCAACCTTTAGAACTATCCTGGATTGATGCCTTGAATAATGAATGTGTTGAGTTCAACAACTGCTATTCAAAATTGAGTGCTTCAAAAATCCTTCAATTTAACCAAAAAATAATCACCATCCTAAACGAAAAACAAAGTCATTTAAAAGATCTTTCAAAAACCCAGCTAGAATTTTTTATTAGAAATGTCACTACAATTATTAGTAAACATCTTGCCTTTTCAAAATCTGGTGCACTCCACAATGCTCAAATTCTTTTTGAAAAAATATACGCAACCCAACTCATGGATGGAGCAAAACTCGAATCGATGCTATCAATCCTAATCACAGCGTATGTAGAAACTCCTTTATTAAATGAACTTCAGTTAACGAAGCTTCATTATCTTATTACTTTAGTAAGAGAAATTGATAAATCCAAAAAAATAGAAGATCAGTTTAACATCCTTAGCTACTATACTTTTATATCTGCCATCACAAGAATGTCTCATGGAACTAATGAACAAATAAAATTTTCAGCAGATACTTTTACAGAGTATCTAAGAGAATTTCCTAAAGATAATGATCGTATCTGTTCCCTATCCAAAAATTCTTTTTTTATCTTACAAGAGTGCTTAAAGAGGAATGATGGAAAATGTTTTTTAATTGGATTTGCATTTATCAACGAACTTTATAAGAGTAAATTACATAACTGTGATCATTGGAACACGAAAATTGATCAAAGCCTCATAGAATATGTAAAAGCCTTTCCAAATTATTTTAAAAAAGGGAATTTTTACTCTCAGGAAGTCAATGAATTGTTAGGCGTACTAGTCGAAAATAAATCTGTATTACGACTATCACCAACAGATCAAACATCTTTACTTAAATACATTCAATTGATGAATAATAAATTGGATGGTCATCTCTGGAATATGATTTTACAAATATGTGATGGAAATGAAAGAACTGGTACGTTATATCTGAGAAAACATTTAGAGGAATTTTGCAATTCAAATAAAACCCTTAAGGTTGTTCGTAGTTCTGCTGAAATATTAAGTAACCATTTCAATAAAGCCATGGAATTTCTTAAGGATGAAATAAAGTTTGAAGCTCTGTACTGCAATACCTGTATCGAAATAATGTCGATAACAAAAGATGTAAATTATGTCGTACAAGCGTTTGAGATTTTTAAGACAAGAAAATGTACAACGCCCTCAAATAAATTTGTGATTCATTTTGCCAAAATTTTTATCAACCTCAAATATAATGAATCTTTAGATGCTTATTTTATGACCCTTACCTATTGGTTAACAGATATTAGCTTGGATACTTCAGCCGAAGAAAATAAAATTGCGGCCAAGTATTTCAAAAAAATTGTAGATTATCTTAATTCAACGACTCAGATATCTGCTCTTACTTTATTGGGAGAGATTTTAATAGATTACATTAATACTGCCGGGAATAAAGTTGATGAAGCGTTTTTCATAAATAAATTCATTTCAATTTTTAATCAAAAGCATCTACTTGAATATAATTCTCTTGTCTTAACCTACCAAGAAGAGGCTACACAGCACTTAAGTATGACAGGATTGGCTTCATTTGAAAAAGAGATCAATAATTTATGCACGGAATTAAATGAACAATTAATAACGGACATAAAATCAATACAAAAGAATAGCAAGCCCGAAAACTGTCAAATAATCGCCTCTACAGGTGTTCAGATTTATAATGCACTAACTTTATACACTTTGACAAATCCTGAAAATGGACGTAGAATTATTCGATTATTCATACAAAAAGTGGTTCCTCTTTTAGATTGCAATAACATTGAAAATATTCGTTTTCTTCTGACTGTTATTGATTCTGCAATGATTGATAGCTCACTTTATTCTACTAAACGTACAGGTATTTGTAAGGTCATTCCTCTTTCTCAATCTGAACAAGATGCCGTTAATCAGGAAGAAATAACTGTCTATCAAATTGTAATAAATTTTCTTCAGGAATCTAGCTATTTTGAATCTATCAAAGCCGTTTATAGATATGTTCAAAAGTATCAAGCTATGATGGGCAGAAATCCAAAAGATGTAAATCCAATAATGGGAAATAATTGTTCGATTGGAACTGATTATATGTCTCATGCAATATCTAAAGCTGACATTAAAGTTTTCAAAGAATATATTGACCCATTGAATAATTTACTTCGAACACATCCGGATCATTTATATTTAACGAAAATATTCTTACCAACAATTAAAGAACTATGCCTACGTGCATGTTTATTTCCACATATTTTAAAGGAAATTTCAACGTTAAAAGAGATATCAAAAGAGACTGCAAAACCATCATTAAATGTTTGTAGAGCGCTTATTGATAATTCTTCCGAAGATTTCAATAATTCTATCAAACAAGCTCTTGTAGGGAATAAAGCCATTCACTCTATTCTTTCAAAAGGTTTTGATTTGGAAAAATTTATTGAAGATGTTGGTGGTTCAATCGTTCTATATGACTTTCAAGAACAATTCGATCGTGCTCTAGATAAGGCATCAATACCAGTTATGCATAGAATTGCTGTTCATTTTTTTGAACTGTATTGTTCTCATTCACAAAAACTCGGTACATCATTGAATAATGTTGAATACGATAAACAAGAGCTTATTCACAAAAAGTTCTTATTCAATTCATTGTCAGAATCTTTCAAAAACATACAAGATTCTGATATGTCGAAGAAATTTACAATTATTAATGATTTTCTATCTAAAGAATATCTTACACAAAAATCTAATAAAGAAAATATTGTTACTAAAGATGTATCCAAAGATCAGGAAAAAGCCAAGATTGAATCTAAAACTAGGTTTGAATTTAAGGACGAATTTAAGGTTAGTAAAAAAGCCGTTTCCCCACCTCCAGGAAAATGTGAATCCAAATCTGAATTCTTAAGAAAAAAAAGATTGGACTCTAAACATGATTCAAAATCAAAAAACCATTTTGGTAAAATTACCTTGAACATTCGAGCAGATGAATAATTCTTTCACAAAATATAAAATTTAAGTAGAATTTCTTTTACACCAGGGGTGCTAGTAAAAAATTTGTACTGGCTGAAAAAACAATCGTTTAACCCTCAATACCTGATCTGGATTATACCAGCGTAGGGAGCGTAGATTTCAGTGAAGCTGTAAAAATTAATTAATATTTTTACTCTCTATATCCTCTGGTGCTAGATATTTAATTGCCCAGAGGTGCTTGTGTCAAAAAATTCACGCCTAATAGCTTTAAATGCCTGTTTAGGCAACTTATTTGAACATTATGACACGGCGCTCTTTAGTCTTCTATCTCCATTTCTTGCAACACAATTTTTCCCTAACCATAATCCCCTAACCGCCTTAATACTCACCTACGCTATTATCCCCTTAGGTATAATAATCCGTCCCATTGGTTCGTTGGTTTTTGGATATGTTGGCGATGTATATGGTCGAAAATCAGCCTTATTTATTTCTTTAATCGGAATGGCACTTGTTTCAATATTAATGGGATTATTGCCCACATATAATCACGTTGGTGTACTCGCCCCCATTTTTCTTTCAATAGGAAAATTATTTCAAAATTTTTTTGGGGCTGGTGAAGTTGTTGGAGGTGCGATCTATTTAATTGAAAATACTGAGAAGAAACATCAAAATATCATGAGTGGCATATATAGCTCTTCCACAATTGCAGGAATTCTTCTCGCTTCTGCTGGAGTTGCTCTATTAAGTACATTTGATTTAATTGACAATGGGTGGCGATTTCTTTATTTTTTTGGATGCTTAACTGCTTGTTTTGGATGTATAATTCGCTTTAAAGTGGGTTATGCTGAGCCTGAAGTAACTCCGAAAAAAGAGTTTCTGAAAAACGTCTTTCAAAGTATTTGGAAAATGCGAATAGTTTTTTTCATGATTGCAATAGCATCCGGATTTAGCTATGCGACCTATTCGATGGCTTTTATCATGATTAATGGATTAATACCATTCGTATCTGAGATGACCTATACGCAAGTTATGCATTTAAATACTGTTTTATTAATAGTGGATTTATTGTTACTTCCTTTTTTTGGTCTATTAGCAAATAGATTTTCAATTGAAAAATTAATGCTCTCATCTGCACTTGTAGCAATGCTAGGAGGGATTCCGCTGTTTTTACTACTAGAACAAGCAACATTTTTTATGATTATCTTTGTTCGACTTTGTCTTGTTATTATCGGGGTATGGTTTTCCGCAACATTTTATTCTTGGTCTCAACAACTAGTCCCACAGGCAATGAGGTATACTATTATTAGTTTAGCTTATGCAATCGGATCTCAGCTTTTCGGAGCACCCACATCAGTTATATCCCTATGGTGTTATCAACAGACAGGTATGATATCAAGTGTCTGTTGGTACTGGGTATTTCTTGGAACCATTTTTTCATTCGTATTTTTTAAACAGTATGTAAAAACCACTTCTAATGTGCGACCCTTAGGTTCCACGATCATTTGAGTAATCCCACATAAACGTGCTATATTCTTTTATTTCATATTAATAAAATATTGTTTATATGTTTCCTGCTATTTTAAACAAGATTAACCGGAGGTTATATGGTCCCTGCTATTTTTAACCAGATTAATAAATGGCTATTAATTGGGATTGTTATTTTAAGTCCTTATCTATGTATCGAAGCAAAAAACGATATCCAATCTGATTGTAATGATTATGATTTAACTCATTTGATGAAAAGCAAACCTTCTACAATATTGAGTTTGGTTCCTGATAATCTTCCATTTCAATTTAATGTATTTCACGTCATAGAAACTTACATAAAGACTAGCCACGATAGCTTCTTGAATATTCTTTGAGGTAATTCAAGTTCTTATGTCGATATCATAGATAGATACAGCTTATATATAGGTGAACTATTTGCTGATAGAAATACAGCTGCTGTGCAACTAATGGCCGATGCTTTTAATAATTATTATTTTGTTGGTACACAATATGTTTTTGAACTTAATAATAATGTATGTAAGAAACCAAATTCTTTAAAAGAGCTCAAAAGTCAGTGGATCCAAGGTGGTAATGCAATAGCAAAATTATTAAATTCACTTGTTCCTGTAAGTGATAAAGAATCACTTAAAATTATCAAATTGTTTGAAGACCTTACTATTTCTCAAATAAATTGTTTAAATAATGCTGTACATCGTTGTGCAAATCCATCGATCCCAGTTAATGCCGCAAAATCTAATGGTTTTTACGCTGATTTACGCAGTGGTTCAGTAGCTATCATTAGTGCAATATTTGTTGAGAGACTTCTTCTGCTTCCTACAAATAACGAAAACAAATAATAAATGAAATTAAATTTTTATAAATTAAGGAGATTTTATGGTTCAATTAATCTTTAAACAAATCAATAAATGCCTCTTAACAGCCATTCTGACAATTATTCCATTTATGATTAATGCTTCAGAGATAGAAGATTTATCATCTAATAAGTGGAAAGAAGACTTAGAATTTAAAGGAAAATTTAAATTTAAAAAGCCTTCAGATAAATTTTTCTCTGTTCTTTTTCAAATTGCACCCCCTTTAACTGTAGCTTTAACTAATTTACACGATTATTCAGTAGATATTCTTCTCATGTACCCCATTGAATTTGCTGAAGACAGTGCAAATCAAATTATACTAAGTATTGCCCCTATTGCTGAATTTTTGTTTCCAATTAACCCAACAAAAAAAAATAATTTTGAAGTCCTTTTGAATCAATATTTTTCCACGGGAGAGGCCTATGTAAATGCCCTTTCTGTTAATGCTAAGGTAGACCAACTTTTACTACATTGGTTAGAACTCGGTTCTCAAGTTGCAAACGTTTTTCATCAATATAATCCAAAAGTATTGAAAAAAAAGGAAATGCAAAACATCATGAGGCAATTTACTTTGTTAGAAGCAGGGGTAGCAAATAATTTACATCCAACTGCAACCAGTTTTACTGATATTACCGAAGCCGAAGAACTTAATGCCCAGGCCAATATCCTTTTTACGAATTTAGGAATATTGCTTACTGTTGCAAAGATTGATAAGAACAAACATCGTTGCTCGGACGAGTTTTCATCCTCTTCTCGATAGAAATTACTTTGCCCCCTACAAAATTAGTAGGGGGTTGCTTTACTTCATAAAATGAATAATAAAATCTTGAAATCATACATATATATTTTTATGTATATTTTATTTTAATTCTTCTTGACTTCAATAAATTTTAATGATTAATTCCCTCTTAGGGACATTCGCATAAACTTAAGACAGCGGAAGAGTACAAACGGCTCCTTGTTAGCTCGTAAAGAGTCTGTTCATAGCCCAATGCTGTCAAAATAGGAGAAAAATTCAATTAATGAAGGCGAACCCCTTTGGAGCGCGCGTCGCTTAAGGCTAAGAAAAAATTAATTTAAATCTAGAATTTACTTCGTTAGCGCGGTAGAGCGACTGTTCAAAGCCCAATGCTGTCAAAATAAGAAAAAATAAGAACAGCCTTATTTGTTTCTTTGCTCTTGTTTACCCCCGGATGGGGGTTCTGGCATGATAGCCCAGGGTAAGCAAAGCGCAACCCTGGGAAAATATAAATGAAGTATTGCACCCCAGAAGGGGGTGCCGGCAAACTTAGATGAATATTATCCTAACTTAACGAATTAGATTCATCGTATGCCGGCACCCCCTTCTGGGGTGCCATCATTAAATTATTTTAACCCAGGGTTGCGCTCTGCTTACCCTGGGCTATCATGCCATAACCCCCATCCGGGGGTAAACAAGAACAAAGAAACAAATAGGGCTGTTCTAATATTTCTTATTTTGACAGCATTGGGCTTTGAACAGACGCTCTACCGAGCTAACGAAGTGATTTCTAGATTTAAATCAATTTTTTCTTAGCCTCAAGCGACGCGCACTCCAAAGAGGTTCGCCATCATTAATTGAAATTACCCCAAAGTAGTTATTTACTTTAGCTATATTAACAAGCAGTTTTCAACAAATTAACCATGGAGGTCTTATGATCCAAAATGTTTTAAAACATATAAATAAGTTGATAGTCTTAGGTGTGATTGCCTTTACACCTTTCTGTCTCAATGCTTCAAGTGAAAATACTTCGATAGAATTCGATGAATTTTCAGAGAATTTTGATGCGAGACTCAGTAACAAAATATCATTTGTTTCAAAAAAACAAAAAAAATTCATTCAAGCAATTCATGCATTAGAAAGCTTTGTAATAGATGGGCATGATTTTTATTTGGCATCCTTATGGAATAAAGACATAAATGATTTTACAATTGAAAATGATATTCAATCAATTGTAAATTTATTTGTAGAAAAAGAAAAAGGTGCCGCACAAGTAATTAGCAATATTTTCAATAATTTTTTCTTTTTAGGTGCTGAATATGCTAATTCTATTGGTTCCAACCCTTGTTTTACGAGCGATGAATTAAGCAATTCAAGAAGTGCATTTCTGGAAAGTGCTCAAGCAATAGCTGATTTTATCAATGCACTCATTCCAGTAAACAGCAGAGAAGCGAAAGAATTGAATGCACTGTTTGAGGACCTCGCGCTTTCTCAACTAGAAAACATGAATAATATGGCTCCATCTTGTGCAAATCCCAAAGTACCTGTTGATTTGACAGTTGCGAATAATTTTTATTCCAGAACTCGTTTTATTGCAGCCAAAATAGCGGCCGAAATAGCAGAACGCATTAACAAAAGCAATTCTTGTAAAAAGTAAAAAAGCTTTTATTTATTATTTATTGATTAAAAAAAATGATTTACAATTCCTCAAGGAGGTCATATGGCCCTAAATTTCAAATACATGAATAAACTAATCTTATCAAGCTTGTTCACACTCATCCCCTTTTTTTCTTATGCTACAAATGCTGAAGTAAACTTTTTAGAAACTTCTGATCGTGTTCTTGAATTTGTAGGAAACAAAGGTCCAGAAGATTTTGCAAAGTTCTCTGAGATTGGAGAAATTGCTTTTCTTCTTGCAAATTCACAAATTTATTTCCACGATGTACTATTCGCTGGATTTTTACGTATTGATGGTGAAGATTTTCTAACTAAAAACATAGAATTATTAAAAGACAACAACTCTCAAATTGCCAAATTTTTATTTCCAAAAAAACAAGAAGAAGCAAATTCTTTTGCAGATTTATTAACTTCTTATTATTTCAAAGGGTTAGAGTATGGGGGGGCATTAAATCAACATGAAAGTCAAGCAGTGATTGACGCCCTTCTCGCTCAATGGTTCAGCCTTGGATCTCAAGTTGCAAAAGCACTGAATCAATACAATCCAAAGGTTTTGAAAAGCAAGGTTATTAATAATATCTATGAGAGACTAACAATTTTTGAAGCAAATATGATAAATAAACTTTTTATTAATGATACAACCGGCGCTGCAGTATCTTACCAAAATACTCGTTTTTTGGTGACAGATGAATTAGCCCCTCTTTTAGCTAAAGCAAAAGAAGAAAATCGAGAACATCGTTTTCCTAATTAGTTCTTTCACACCCATTCACGTCATTCTTAAGGAATGACGTGAAAATTTCTTTCTCATTACAATATCGTAATTTCTAGATATGCACGCCTGTTCCAAATTCAAATTTTAGAGTTCATTATACTACAGTATAAATATCCTTCAAATATTTGTTATGATTTTCTTGACCAACAAACCTAGATTGTTTAATGGTAAATATTTGTTCAATTAAATTCTAAAGAGGAGAACGTATGTTAATGAATCAATTAAATAAATGGATCTTTGCAGCATCTATGACGATGGCCGCATGTATAGGAGCAGCCGATACTTTTCATCAAGCCTGCGAAGCTAGCTTTGAAGGGCGTATATCACCATTTGAACGTAGCAGATTAGTAAATAGGGAATTCAAAAGAACTTTAGGTAATTATATCATCGATTTTCACGGTTATACTTTAAATGTGATATTTAACAATATTCTAAATAATCAACCTGAAGTAAATAATGCCCTTACTCAAAAATTAAATGAGGAAATTACTGAAATATCTAACACCTTTTTAGAAAGAACACCTAATCAAGTTCTTTCCTTCAACTATTTCTCAGCATTGGAATATTACTTTAGCAGTGGACTCAATTACTTAGTAGCTCAAGCTCCTAATGGAAATATTCACTCTTTACCCGCATTAGAAAGTGCTTGGTTTGATGCAGCCAATGCCATCGGCGTATTTTTGGTAAATCTAGATAAAAAATTAACACAACCAGAAATCGATGCTTTATATCTACATTTACGTCTTTTGACTAAAGCACAAATTGATGTGATTAAAGCACTAAATCCAACTCCATCAAATGACCCAGACTATATTCCAGTAAATTCAGATTTTCCAGCTGCCATTGCTGCTTATGACATAGCTAGAAACCAATCAATAAAACTTGCTAACCAAATTTTCATCATCAGCAATCAGATTGCAGACAGCAATTAAGTGTGGCAAAACAAAAATTTGGTCTAATGAATTAAGAAAAAACTAACTTATTAATCTCTTAAGGAGACTTTATGATACTAAAAAAATTTGACAAATGGCTTTTAGCCGGGATTCTAGCTTTTACACCCTATCTTTCTATCAATGCAACTGCAAGCGAGAATACGTTTGATGATAAAGCTGAACAATCGAGTGATTTTTCAGGAAGAAGAAAATTTAAACCTTTCGATAGAAGACCGCAACTTCAATATCAAATTAACACGTTACTAGTTGGAAACACAGCTGACTTTCGAGATCTCGCATATTTCAAATTGCAAGGTTTTAGTTCAGAGATTTCTGATCCAGCCCAATTTTCATATGCGCTTGCATTAATTAAAATTGATAAACAAATTGGTGAATTGATTGGTTCTTTCTTTCCAAATGACCAAGAAGTTGCTGTAAAATTTCAGAAATTATTTACAGAATTCAATACCCGAGGAATAGAGTTTGTTGTAGCTTTATCAGAATTAGGAATTGTAATACCACAACTTAAAGTTGAACGAGCTGCATGGATTGCTCAAGCTAAGGTTCTTGCTAAAGCCTTAGGAGAAATTAATCCTGAACAGCTTGATGTAAAAACAGCTACGAGACTATTAGTAAAATACACTAATTTGCTTGCAGATATGTGTATAGCACTTAATAACAACAACTATCCCGAAGCAAATAATTTATTCACCGAATCGCGTTTTGGCACTATTGTGAATTTAGGGGCTCTTTTAACTTTATCTCTGTTAGATGTTCAAACAGATGGTAGATGTTCAAACAGATAGATAAATAAATTATTTATCTAGGGAATGGGACTTACAAGAGGCTTTGCTTTTTGTAAGTCCCTTTAAAAAACCTGTGTTAGGCCTTAAGAAGTAGTGAATAATGAAAAGTGTCATTCCAAAATGAAAGCGAAAATCCTCTTTCGCTTTGTTATGAAGCGACTTTCTCATTATTCACAGCTTTTTATGACTCAAGTGCTTCGATTGAAGACTTTGCAAAAGGCGTAAGAAGCTCTAGATCGATTTTTTGATAGGGATACCAACCAAAAATTTCTTCTGGTATCGCATTTTCAATATGTTCCCACCGATCAATTTTGTAAATAAGCCCTAAATGATGAAAATGAAAAGGATCGTTAATTTTTAAAACCTCACAAGAGTGTGCAAAATTTGCAAACATTGTGAACTTCTCAATTTTTAATCCAACTTCTTCAATTAATTCTCTTTTTAAGGCATCTTCGGGTGTTTCATCAAATTCAATACCACCCCCAGGTAAGTCTAAAAGTCCTAAATAGCAACCTTTTTGCTTTTTAATTAACAATATGTTGTTATTCTGGATGACAATCCCATAAGATCCGATTCGTGTAACTCTTCTTAATTTTTTTTCTATATTCATATCACACAAGACAAATTAAAAGGTGTTGCGGTCCATTCTAATGAATCAGAAAAATTAAATTTTACTAATTCGCAATTTCCAATCTTTTTTTCGTATCCTTGTATATTCATAAGATTACACATTGCCCAGTGGATCCCTCCGTGGTCTATAATGAGAACAGGTCCTGGGTAACTAAGTGCTTTGTTTATCCCCATTTGTGCTTGATTAAAAAAATCGCAGACGTTATCGGAAATAGAATCAGTGCAGCTAACCATTTTATTCCACACCTCTGTAGAACATTCTTCCAATTCATTGATTACAATGGATTGACACTTTATATTTTTCGCAATGATCACTTTTGTCTCTAAAGCACGTTTTAGAGGGCTAACGCAAATTGTTTGGATCGTTAATTGATCAATCATTGTTTGAACTGATAACGCTTGTTTAATTCCTCGCGGTGTCAATGAAGGATCCAATTCATGTGTTAAGTTAGAATCAACATTAAAACAGACTTCTCCATGACGAATAAAATAAAATTCTTTTTGTAATATTGACATGACTTCCTAAGCATTTTATTATTAAAAATTACGTCAACAATTATAAAGTATCTTTTATTAATTGGCAAAAATTAATAATATCAATCCAGTAAATTCTATACCACGCTCGGGTAGGATTGTTAATTTTTTGCTGCGTCAAAGCCCCGGGGTTGAGCGATCGTAAGTCACCCCATATTACTAGACTTACGATCGCTCAACCGCGGGAGCTTTCACGCGCAAAAAATTTAACAATCCTACCCGAGCGTGGTATATCTAAAATTCATTACTCTTGGAGATCTTATGAAAATAAAAATTTGGACATCTTTTTTCTTAGCTCTGGTAACAATGTCAAAATTATGCAATGCGCTTGATACATTCGAAATGGGCAGTCGATATTGCCCTTACAGACCACAATATGCAGTTATAAATATTTCTGAATGCTCTAAAGAAAACATTGAAGACTTTTTTCAAGGAAAAATTCCTAACATTGCAATAGAATGTAATAAAGGTCAAAAAATCCCGCTCAAAATTAAGTCTAGCGGTGACTTTCTTGCAATTGGTTCAAACATAAATACTCCTTTGTATTTAAATTTTGTCAATACGTGCTATATTCAGTGCACTGGAGAAAAAATTTTATTTAGTAAAGACTTGCATACTTGGAAGAACCTCGAAGAATTCTTTACAAGCTCGTTTGGATTTGGTATTGATGAACAACAATCGATCAATTTCAACCTAGAATTGATAGAGAAAAAATAAAAAATTATGAAAGGCAATTAAAATGTTATCAGATAATTTCTATAATAGGTTCTCCAAAAAGCTGCCGTTAGAACTTATTATTTTTGATTGTGACGGAGTTCTTGTTGATAGTGAAATAATTGGAAACCAAGTTATCCATAAGGAACTTCTCCTTCTTGGTTACTCCATCACGCTTGAACAATACATGCAAACAGGGGTTGGAAGACGTAAAGAGGAGGAAGACGAAATACTAAATCAGATGGGTATCAAAAAACCTAATGACTTCTGGCCGAAAGTTGATAAAAAAATACTAGACGAATTTACAGCTACTCTTAAGCCCATTCATGGTGTTAAAGAAGTGCTACAGGATATAAAGATTAAAAAATGTATAGCTTCTAGTAGTGGTCGAAATCGATTAGAGCATAGTTTAAGGATAACCCATCTATACCAGCAATTTGAAAGTGTTATATTTGATGGTGATATGGTTAAAAAAGGAAAACCCGATCCAGATATCTTTTTATTAGCCTCAAAAACATTTGGAATTTCTCCAGACAGATGTTTAGTCATAGAAGATAGTATTAATGGTATTAAAGCAGCACAAGCCGCAGGCATGCGTGTATGGGGATTTATTGGAGGTGCTCATTGCAATCCATCGTATATAAAGACGATTGAACAAACAGGTGTTGAATTAATCTTTAGCGACATAAAGCAGCTTCCGCAGTTGCTAAAACAAGACTTTTATTCAAAAGCACTTGAAAAACAAGAAGCGATGCGTAATTTTTTAGGGATTTAACATGATATATATTTTACTTTTTTTAGCCATAGTGTCTGAAGTTATAGGGACCTTTGCGTTAAAATTATCACAAGGATTTACGAAGTTATACCCTTCAATAACTGTTGTAATAGCCTATGTACTTTCATTTTGGCTAATGGGCTTGACCCTTAAAATATTACCTGTCAGCGTTGTTTACGCTGTTTGGTCGGGCTTAGGCATTGTTGGTATCGTGTTAATTGGTGTTTTTCTTTTTAACGAAACCTTTGGAATTTGGCATTTTTTTGGAATTACATTGATCCTAATTGGTATTGTAATTCTCAATTTAGTGACCACCAATGGTCACTAAATTTTCAATGCTTATGGTATCAAAGAAGCTAAAATTTTGCGTGGACCATTATAGGAAGCACGACCATGCATAACTTCTATATTATCCAAGATTAAGACATCCCCTTTCTTCCAATCAAACCTAATCGCTTTTTCCTCATAAATTCGATAGAGCTCATAGACTAATTTCCTTGGAATTGGTGTACCATCTTCAAAGAACACATCATACTGTCTCGTTTTTTCACGGCAATAGAGTAAATTTGCTAAGATATGATTTAGCCATCCTCCACGTATCTTAGGATTGGCATGATATAAGTGGATCTGATTGAACCATAATGTTTGGTCAGGATGGTTCGGATTGGGCCTCGTGCACGGGGTTCTGCGTTTAACTTCAAGATATTCATCAGTCCATTTAGGAATAAATTTCTTCTTGGCACAAATATTATTAATTTCTTCTTTATTGTCTGTTCCAAAGCTACTTTGGAAAGTTTTATGTGTAATATTAACTTTATTAAAGAAATTCCCTTCAGTACCGTGACGTGATATATGCAGAACAGTTTTATCTTTTAAATCTGCAAACTGTTTCTGTCCTAATATTATTTCTGAAATCTCTTTAGAGTCCCCTAACAATGTTTGACCTGTCCCTGGGGCTGGGGCTGTAAAACAAGCAAATGATATATATTTTGGAAAGTCGTCGATGGTGCATGACAATTCATTATGTAATGGAATAGTATACTGTTGTGGAGCCTCAGTTGATGTATACACTCCTGATTTTATCTTTGTTCTCGATCCTTCTCCACCTACATAATCTACCGAGGATCTATTTAAAACTGATTTTAAAATTGCAGAAAAATCATCAGGATTTATTACGGGAAAACCTCTAAGTAATATTGCACCATACTTATTAAGTAACTCTTTAAAAGCTTCACGATGTTCCTCAGCAATTTTATGAAAAGCCTCAAGAGTTATTTTTTCTTCTTTAGGTTCAATGACCAAAGGTTTTTTCTGATAATTCACTAATGAAAAGGAAAAAAACTTCTCCAATACTTCCGATGGGTTAACATTAATAGTCCCTTCATAAGATATTAATGGTGCGTTTTTCCATTGAGAATCAATTTTACTTAAAAGCCAGTTTTGTATTTTTCCGATTAAATTATTTTGTATGCCAAAATTTTTATTCCACGTATCTACGATTTGCCTAGCATTGAAATATACTTTTGCATTTGGTGAATCTATGGAAACTGTACTGTGAATGGTGTTAATTTCTTCAATTTTCTTTTTTGCAAGATTCAAATTCTCTTGCATCGATGTTTCAAAATAGATTTGCTTTTTGAATATGGAAAGAAATGCAGATGTATATAATTTTATTTTCTCAAGGAATGATCGCTCGATGAAATCTTGTCCAACAACTTTAACATTAAATGGACCTAACCTTTGCAAAAGAGCAATACTAGCTAATTTACGCTCATATTTCATCAGCTCTGTATTTGAATTATGTGTGACTAAATTCATAGTAAAGACTCTTTTGTTAAAGGGTAATAATGTTAGGCTGGCATTATCTATTCAAACTAGACAACTTAAGTAACTAAAATCATAAATCATTCGTAATTTTTTAGCAAAATTTCCTCCAATATCTATCTTTTTTCATCTGATATCTCAAATACTCTTTTTTTTCATCACCAATTCTTTAATTTTTTTTCCGTAACTCAATAAAATAGAGGATTTTTATTGTCATTTTTATTATTTTGCAAATATCAAAAAATTATCCTATTGAAACCGGAAGGAACGGACTTATGACACACTTTAAAATTGCACTTCTACAATTAGATCCAACAGCAGATCAAGAAGAAAATCTTGCAAAAGGTATAAAACATTGCCGTAAAGCTAAGAAATTGGGGGCCGATCTTGCCCTTTTCCCAGAAATGTGGCAAATTGGCTATGAAGCAGAAAATATAAGAGCTGATTTAGCTATCGATCAAAATCATACATTTATCACTTCATTTCAAGAGCTAGCTCAAGAATTAAAAATGGCTATCGCCATCACCTTTTTAGGCAAAGGTTCTTTAAATCCGACTAATTCATTGATGTTGATAGATATGATGGGAAATATAATTATAAATTACAACAAGGTGCATACAGGCATTATTAATTCAACAGAAAGTAACCTTGAATCAGGTACATCTTTTCAAGTCGCTTCCCTTTCTTTTGAAGGTGGAAATGTTAATCTTGGAGCGATGATTAGTTTCGACCGTGAATTTCCAGAAAGTGCCCGCTCATTGATGTTGCTTGGAGCCGAAATCATTTTAACTGCTAATTCAGGATTACTCCAGGAAGATCCAACTTTGGGAGATGTGAGATTACAACAATTCCGCACACGTGCCTTCGAAAATATGGTTGGAATGGCCCTTAGCAATTATCCAAAACCTAAAAATGATGGACATAGCTGTGCATTTGATGCTGATGGAAAACCAGTTTTGATTGCGAATGATGAAGAAGGTATTTTTCTTGCGACCTTTGATTTGGAAAAAATCAGAGAATGGCAATCGCAAGCTGTATGGGGAGCCAAATTTCGTCATCCAGAATGTTATGAGAATGAAGTCGCAGAATTGGGCTATATTTAGAATTAGATAACCGAACTCGTTAAATTACTAAGGCATCCATAGCACTCCAATAGTAAGCGTCAAATCAAGGCATGCAGACAAATATGGCGCTTTATAACAAAGCGAAAGAGGACTTTCGCACTCCAAACGCTTTGCGTAGCATTAAGAAATATTTATGCTACTAATTTCCAAAGTTACGCGTAGCGTTTGGAGTGCGAAAGTCCTCTTTCGCTTTGTTATGAAGCACCATATTTGTCAACATGTCTACAATTGACGCTAACCTGCAAGGTGTAGATGCTCTAAAGGATAATTTTTCCCGTGTTGGTTAATATGACTTTGCGAAAATTGCATCTAATGTTGCTTCTCGGCCTGTTAAAACACACTTTCCAACTGTTCCACTTTGTTTTAGAGGCAAGCATCTTATCGTTACCTTAATTTCTGATAACATCTCTTCTGTCGCTGGATCTCCGCACCATTTTGCTAAAACAAAACCACCATGTATTTCAGGTTTATCTTCATTTTTGGGTGTGAAAAACTTACGCATTTGTTCAAAGTTCTCAATATTTCGATAGATATTCGCCTCTCTATGAGCAAGAGCCTGCTGATAGTAATGATTCTGAATCTCATCCAAAATTGAAATAACATCTGCCACAAGCTTATCCTTGTTCATCTGAATTTTATCTTTAGGAGTTTGATCTCTTCTAGATAGCATTACAGCGCCTGCCTCAACATCTCTAGGTCCTACTTCAACGCGTAATGGAACGCCTTTTTTAATCCATTCCCAACTCTTTTCTCCGCCACGTTTATCTCTTTTATCTACAAAAACTTGTAGTGGTCTTCCGTAGAATGAAAGTTGCTTTAGTTGAGCAGCAAGTTGATCTGCATATCCATAGACCTGAGATTCTTGTTCCGGTTTAGGCACAACTGGAATGATGATAATATGTCTTTGTGCAATGCGTGGAGGCAAACGAATTCCATCGTCATCGCCATGGCACATAATCATACTGCCGATTAAACGGGTCGTCATACCCCAAGAAGTTGTATACGCGTGTTCAAGATTTCCATCTTTATTGCTGAAGCGAATATTTGAAGCCTTTGCAAAATTTTGACCTAAGTAATGTGAAGTACATGACTGCAATGCTTTACGATCTTGCATCATTGTTTCAAGGGTATAGGTACTAACCGCCCCCGGGAAGCGCTCACCCGGCGATTTTTCTCCTGCAATGGCAGGCATCGCTAGAATATCCTCGACTAAAGTTCTATACACTTCTAACATAGTGAGTGTTTCTTTAATTGCTTCATCAGCAGTAGAGTGCGCTGTATGCCCCTCTTGCCACAAAAATTCCGTAGTACGTAAAAAGATACGAGGACGCATTTCCCAACGGACGACGTTGGCCCATTGATTGATAAGTAATGGCAAATCACGATATGATGCAATCCATCGGGAAAAAGATTCTCCGATAATGATTTCAGATGTCGGTCGAACAACTAATGGTTCCTCAAGTTCTCCGGCAGGCACTAAACGCCCATTTTTTTCTTCCAAACGATGATGTGTAACGACAGCGCATTCTTTCGCAAATCCTGCTACATGTTGCGCTTCTTTTTCAAAATAACTTAAAGGAATAAAAAGTGGAAAATAGGCATTTTCATGTCCTGTTTCTTTAATTCTGTCATCAAGTTGACGTTGGATATTTTCCCAGATACCGTATCCCCAAGGTTTAATGACCATGCAACCTCTTACAGGAGAATTTTCAGCCATATCGGCTGCAACGATAACTTGTTGATACCACTCTGGATAGTCTTCCTCTCTAGTAGGAGAAATCGCATTTTTTTCTTTTGCCTTTGTGTTCACTGTATTCACATTACCTTCCTTAGGTTTCAATTTGTGTCAACTCATCTGGAATATTCATATTATGATAAACAGAATCAACATCATCCAAATCTTCAAGCCACTCAATTAAGGCTAAGTTTGATTTTGCTGTCTCTACATCACAATCTACATAAACTTTTGGGATCATCGTTAATTCAGCTTCGTCGCATACAAAACCGAGATGATTGATTGCATCTTTAACACTCATCAATTGTGTCGGATCTGTGGTGATAATATACACTTCATCACTCCGTTCAAACTCTTCGGCGCCAGCCTCAGATGAGGCTAAAAATAGTTCGTCCTCTACAGCATTATTCACTGGGATTTGAATGACTCCCTTGCGATCGAAGTTAAAAGCAACAGCACCAGGGCTTGCAACAGTACCTCCGCATTTATTTGTAGCGATACGCATCTCGGAGGAAATTCGATTTTTATTGTCCGTCATTACATCTGCAATGATTCCAACCCCTCCATAACCATAGAGCTCATAAGTCATTTCTGTATAATCTGCCTGATCAGCACTAGAAGCTTTTTTAATATTACGGTCGACGATATCATTGGGCATGTTATTGAGACGAGCCTTTTGAATGGCAAGTCGTAATCGTGGGTTATTTTTTGGATCGGGTCCTCCCATTTTCACAGCGCTGATGATTTCTTTGGCAACGCGAGAAAAGATTTTTCCCTTTTGTTTATCGGCTTTGCCTTTGCGATGTTTTATATTCGCCCATTTACTATGTCCTGCCATGGAAATTCCTCAAAAAAATTATACTTATAAAAACCAAATTCAAGTTTTAATCTCGCGGGCTATATACAAGTAGTGTTAGCTGTAAAAAAATATTTCTGATTTTGTCGAATCCATTGTTGCGCTTGATCATAAAAACGGTGTTTTTTTTCCATTTCCTTGAAAGCTTTGTTATGGATGTGTTTCATTCCTTTATCATCAACATATGTCGGAGATACATGGTGCAACATTTCATGATAAATGATGAATGATACAAAATAAGGAGGAAATTGTCTATTATCCAATAATCGATTAATTTTTATCAATTTCAAAGGGTCGTGAAATAATCCAAAAGTAACTTTGGAAGAGGCTGATCGGTCAGATTTTCCAAACCAAGTAATAAATAATTTTAATTTATTATTGAAATATTCTTTATTAATTTCATCATAAATTTTTTGTAGATCATATACCTGTCCCTTCGTCTTAAGCTTTCTCAAATCGAGCTGATAGGAATAGTCCAGTTTTTGCAAATTATGTTCGATATAGGCTTTTAAAGCTGGGGCTAAATTTTTATGATCCCTTCTTAAATAGCATGCAAGTTCCTGCATAATATTCTGAGGAGCTTGAAGAAACATTCGATGAAGAGAAACTTTAGTGCAATCAGGAGACCACTTTACACTTAACATCGTTGAGCGATTGTTATTAATTTTCAGTTGTAATTTGATTCCGGCTTCATTTTCAAGTTGTTCGTGAAAAAGAATATTTTGTTTATGGTCTAAGTGAAACATATTACAAAAAGCGCTCCATAAATATACGTCCAACATATCGATTATCTTCTTTTATCCAAAAATCTTGCCTTCCGAATTCTTTAAATCCAAATCGGGTATACAGATTTATGGCTGGATTTTCTGCATAAACTTGCAGATGAAGTAGCTCAATTTTAAAATTTTCACGGGCTAAATGCATAATGGCACTCATCAGATAGCTACCAATGCCCAAATTGCGAAACCCTTTTCCAACAATGATACCAAATTCACATTGATGTGCTAACTTCCGATAGGGCTGTAAATAGAGCGTTGCAATTCCACAAGGGATTTTATCTTTCAAAATGGTCAAGCTACATTTATATCGATGAAATGCTATCCAACGAACGACTGCATCGTCGATTTCGATTTGATCGTCCATAGGGAACCATCGCTGAACATCTGCATCTGACAACCATTCACGTAAATATTTACCGTCTTCTGGTTCTGTATAACGTATTTCAATTCCGGAAGGTAGTTTATCTTTTACCTCGTTCATGACCCGAACTCCTTTAAATATGCATGTACAAATTCATCAATTTCACCATCCATCACTGCTTGGATATTTCCCGATTCCATTTTAGTGCGAGTGTCTTTTACAAGGGTATAAGGCTGAAATACATAATTTCGTATCTGACTTCCCCAAGCAATATCCTTTTTCTCACCTTTCAAGTCATTAATGGCTTTCTCTCTCTCCATCACTTCCTGTTCATACAACTTAGATCGAAGCATTTGGTAGCAAGATTCTTTGTTTTGCACTTGACTGCGTTGTGTTTGGCAAGAAACAATAATCCCAGATGGGATGTGAGTAATTCTAACGGCAGAATCTGTTTTATTAACATGCTGTCCACCCGCTCCGGAAGCTCGATATGTATCAATGCGAACTTCATCTGGCTTAATATCTATTTTGATATCGTCAGTAATCTCAGGAGTGATATCAACAGATGCAAAGCTCGTATGTCGTTTGGCATTACTGTCAAAAGGAGAAATCCGCACAAGTCGGTGCACCCCTTTTTCAGCTTTGGCATAGCCATAAGCAAAGGTACCCGCAATTTTATACGTAATACTCTTATAACCTACAACGTCCCCTTCCACAAAATCGATCAAATCGACCTTCCACCCATGCTTCGTCGCCCATCGTTGATACATACGAGAGAGCATCAGTGCCCAATCACAGGCTTCAGTTCCGCCGGCTCCAGAGTTAATCGTCAGGTAGCAGTCTTTTCTATCGAGCTCACCAGAAAGCATTTTTTGGATTTCAAGCTCCTCAATTTGCTTTTCAATTTGTCCAAGAGTTTTGAGCATTTCGTCAATTAAGGACTGCTCATTGGCGTCATAAGCCTCAGGCAAGAGGATTTTAACGTCCTCAAAATTTCGTTTCAAATCATTATAAGGAGTTGTCCAGGCTTTTAATTGATTCACTTCAGTAATGATGAGTTGTGCTTTGTCATTATCGTCCCAAAAACCTGGGGCTTCCATAAGTGTTTCGAGTTCTCTAACTCTTGCTTCCTTAGAAGCTAAGTCAAAGATACCTCGACATATGAATTAATCTTTCTTCAATGCCTTTAAGGCGTAATTGCGTTTCGTTGTTCATGATTTTTCCTTTGTAATTACTAGATGAAAATCCATACCACACATAGCCTAAAGCTTGAATTTTTGATCGTGCGTGGTTTACATGGACGGCCATTCTGACAAAAATGGATTTTATAAAGATCAAATTTTGCTAATGAAAGCCTTAAAAAACAATAATTTTAGTCCTTTAAGAGTTAAAAGTCAAAAAGCTGGAATCGGATTCATAGAAGATTTATTTTTGCAAACAATCCATTAAAAAACCAACACTAAATAAATTAATTAAAATAGCCAACAAATCAACAATTAATACAACAACTTATTATCACAGTATGTAAATTGTTATATTTCCATTAATTATTAAAATAAAAGCTAAGATAAAAAACAAATATGACAAGCCAAAAAATTGAATATCTGCTATTGTTTTATTAAGGTTTGGCAACACAGAGTTTAGCTTTATTGAAGTATCAAACCTTCAATTCAAACATCTTTTCTGTTCCAAAATACCTCACAGAATAAATTTAGAGACCAACTCTTATGAATACTCCCTTACCCAAAACACTTTTTGCTTTTTCTTGGCACTTCCTAAAAAAACAATGGAAATTGCTGGTCATCATTCAATTGTTAAGCTTCGCTTGGTCTATAGACCATACCATGTGGCCCTACATCATCATGGTCCTAATCGATAGCATCACGAATTTTACTGGCGATCGAGTTGAAATGTGGTCTGTTCTCTCAACGCCTATTATCATGGGTATAATTCTTTGGATTTCGGTTGAACTTAGTTTTCGTGTATCCGGTATTTTGTTGGCGCGACTCATTCCAAAATTAGAAGCAGATGTTCGATTAAGCATGTTCGATTATGTACAAGCACACTCGCACCTCTATTTTAGTAATAACATGGCCGGTGCAATCGCAAATAAAATCTCTGATATGCCTCAAAGCTTAACAAGAATACTTCTGCAAGTTGTTCAATTATTTTTGCCTGTCGCAATGGCCTTAATCATTTCTACAGTATTATTTGCAAGAATCAACCCACTTTTTGCTATTCTCTTGGTTGCTTGGATGATAATCCACATGAGTATTTGTTTTTATTATGCTCGTTATTGCGATCATTATGCTAACGTGCACGCAGAGGCTCGTAGTAAATTAGCCGGTAAGGTTGTAGACAGTTTGACAAATACAACAAATATTAAACTCTTTTCACGTCATCGTTTTGAATATTGGTACTTATCACTTTTTCAAAAAGAAGAACAACAAAAACACTGGGAGTCCCTCTGGTATATCGAGAAAATGAAATTTGCCTTAGGAATAGCTTCCTTTTTAGGTGCCGGTATCGCACTAAATTGGTACATGCTTTATAGCTGGCAACAAGAACAAATCACAACAGGTGAAGTGGTTTTTATTTTCAACACCTCCTGGAATATTACCATCATGGCATGGTTAGCAGGTCTTGAACTCCCTCAATTATTTAAAGAAATTGGCATTTGCCGCCAGGCCTTATCGATCATTCAAGATCCACATGATATTGTTGATGCCCCAGCCGCAAAATCATTACGATTAACAAAGGGCGAAATCGTCTTTGATAATGTTACATTCCGTTACGGAAAATCTGCAAATCTATTCCAGAATAAAAATATTACGATTGAGGCAGGACAGAAAGTTGGCTTGGTTGGCTTCTCTGGATCAGGAAAAACATCATTCGTAAATCTTATTCTCCGTTATTTTGATATTGATAGTGGTCGTATATTAATCGATGGACAAGATATCGCAAAGGTCACCCAGGATTCACTCAGAAGTCAAATTGCTGTGATTCCTCAAGATCCTTCTCTTTTTCATCGATCTCTAATGGAAAATATTCGCTATGGTTATCTTGAAGCGACAGATGAAGAAGTAATCGAAGCATCCAAAAAAGCCCACTGCCATGAATTTGTATTAAAAATGCCTGAAAAATATGATTCACTTGTCGGTGAAAGAGGTATTAAACTTTCAGGAGGCCAACGTCAGCGTATTGCAATTGCAAGAGCTATATTGAAAAATGCTCCTATTCTTATTTTAGATGAAGCTACCTCTGCATTAGATTCGGTTACAGAAAGAGAAATTCAAGAGGGATTAGATATTCTTATGCAAAATCATACGACGATAGTTGTGGCACATCGTCTCTCCACTCTTTCTGGTATGGATCGAATTTTAGTCTTTAAAGAAGGTAAAATTGCAGAAGATGGAACTCACGATGAGCTCATTGCTGAAAATGGTCATTATGCAAGAATGTGGGATATGCAAGCCGGCGGATTCTTACCGGAAGAAGAATAATTAAATTTATATGGATCCATGCAAAGAGGTCGTTAATGTTCGAACAAAAAAAACATCCATTATCTACTCGAAGAACCTTCTTATTTAGGCTTTTAATAAATTTTGTTGCTGGATTATCACTCACATTTCTTTCTTTAGGCCTAGGAATGTGGGGTTATCACCACTTTGAAGGAATGTCATGGATCGATGCCTATGCCAATGCATCCATGATTTTATCTGGAATGGGACCATTAAGTACCCCTACCACATATAATGGAAAGTTATTTGCTGGAACTTATGCCCTCTTTAGTGGCATCGTATTTCTTATTATTATGGCAATCATCTTTGCCCCTGTCTTTCATCGCTTTATGCACAAATTCCACATGGAAGACAGTAATAAAAATTAATTTTTATCCTACCCTTAAATTATTTCATAATTAATACAAACATTTAGGTATATTATTTAAAAAAAATAATATATAATAATATTTATATTGGAAGATAAGATTATCTTATTACAAATAATAGTATGGAGGTTATATGTGTGATAATAATATTAACTCTTCTTTTGATAGATTTCGTGAATCAATTGAACATTTTAAAAATCAATTAAGTTCTGTAGAACATGCAATGAAAAAGACAAAACCAAATTTAAAAGGTAATGATCCTATTTGTCCCTCATGTCCAACTCCTATTTGTCCCTCATGTCCCCCTCCTATTTGCCCCTCATGCCCTCCCCTATTTACCCATCGTGACCAACACACAGATCACGGTCTTCTATCTCTGTTTGATCCAAAATTACAGCATAGCATCAAACGAAAAAAAGGCCATCACAATGATAAGCATAAAAGAGTATGAACATTGCGGTAACTTTCTAATTTTTCCTCAAAATTATCTTCTATAGAGGGTTTTGCACTAGCAATTCCCCCTATTAATCTTTCTATAATCTAGCTAATTTATCAAAAACAATTATTTATTCTTCTATTAAATACTTAAATAAATCCATCCAATTATCATTAAATAAATACTTATACAATCTTTATATAAAATTTACATATAAATGTTATAATTATGTTTAATAATTAATAATATAACAAAAAGGAAAAAAATGTCTATAAGTTCATCTTTAGGGTTAGCTCCTCAAAGTCAAGGATCAACTCCTTTTGTTCGGGATATGATCAGAATTCAACAGACAATAGAAGCCGGTCAGCGTCTTAATTTTGATCTAGGCGATCAATCGCGATATATCGGATCTCCTGAAGAAATTAAAGAGATTCCAGGTGCGTTTAGACAACATATTAAACCTGATGGTTCCTGCTGGGCTCGAGCATTATGGCAGAATACAATGAGTCAAGTATTTATCGATCCGCAAGAATTCGATGACTTTATTGCCAAAATAGCTAGAACGCAACATGAAAATAACGTTCCGAAAAAATTGGTAGAAGGAACGATTCATATTTTATGTGCGATGAGAAACCAAACTGATGCTCAAAGGATTGAATATCTCAATCACGTTAATGTTGATAACACACTTGTTTTCTACGCACGTCATGTAGCTGCAAATTATATGGAAAAAAACTTTACTTTCTATACAGCCGCAGATCTAGAAGATATAAGAACGAATATTCATCGTTACGGTGGTCCTGAAGTGAACGCATTTGCTCGCCATTTCAACTTAGCGGTTTACACGATAAGTAAAAGAAGTGATACAAATCGTTGGATGTACATTGAGCAATTAAAAACTGATCGCTTTGCACGTGTTGGGATTCATGTGGAGTCAGCGGAATTCAACTTGAATAACCGCAAAATTATGTTTGGCGTTCATGATAAGCATTTTGAAGTGATAAGTTTTCCTGACGTTGTTCTTGTTAACCAGAATGAGAGTGATGAAAAATTGGTAGCAAGATTGCAGCTTCAAGAGTTAGAAAAGGCTGTTCAAAAGCAAACAGAATTATCCAGTGATATGCAAGGTAAATTAGATACTTTAGCTGACCACTTGATAGATTTGCGAGCACAAGAAAGAAGTGGTGATCGTAATACTTTAAATCAGCATAAAAGAGATTTAGCGAGAAAAATGCAAGAAGACTGCTTGGCTTGCCTACGAGAACAGCAAGTAAGACAATCGGCTGATAGAATGCTTTCTGCTCGTGAAGCTCCACCTCAAGATTCACCTCGAGGTCAAGCTGCCGAACCAGTAAAGCAAACAAAACCAGCAACTAAACAAGAACCAATTAAAGCGGCAACTGCTCCCCGTAGACCACAAACAGAAGGTAGAAATAATACTCCTCCACCTGGTGGAAACGGTGGTGGTAACAACGGTGGTGGCAATAATGGATTCTTCGGAAGATTGTTCAATTTGTTTAGTGCTCCACTTACAGCTTTATTTAGCTGGTTAAATCGCTTATTTTCCTAAAGAAATATCATAGGGGGTCATTCTTGACCCCCTTTTCTTATTAATTCAATCTTTCCATTCCATTATCATCCCATGCATCGACGGAGAAAAACGTCCTTTGGGGTACGTGTCGCTTTCATTCGTTGAAACTCATTCAAACATAATCAAACCAATATTTTTTTTGAACTTTCTTTTTGACTTATCTTTATTAATTCTTAATAGTTTGCTGATATATATTCATCCAATAAATTTTCCATAAAAAAATATCAAAATTAATATATTTGATAATCCTTAAAAAGCGGTAACATAATGAATTTACAAACAGTAGCTCAAAGACATGTTCCAATGGACACAACTGACCTTTCTAGCGGTGCTGGTTCAGGATCGGGTTCTAGTTCAAGGGTTTCTCCACCAATATTGCCACCAGCATCAACATCCCCTGCTATTAGCTCAACTGTCTCACAAATAGATCAATTCCAACTAAAATTTCCAATTGGAGAGCTTCAAAAAATCAATGAAAGATTAAAAAAGGAGATAGATGGGCTGAATAACGAGCTTCAATTAGTTATGAATGAGTTTAAATCCTTTGAAACAAAACAAAAGGAAATTAATCAAAAAGATAAAGACTTGATGTCCTCTTTTCAAAAAGAGCTTGATCGAATAAATAATGAATTGGTCCCTATTCAACAAAAACTACAAAATTTATATCAGGAACGACTTGTCGACATCACTAAACCAATGACTTCACAACAACTGGAAAACATGCTGTCTATTCAAAGTAAGCATTTAGCATTAACAAATGAGAAGTCTTCATTAGAAAATAAAATCGCAGAGGGGAAAAAAGCTCTCAAAATAGAGGTGCAAGATTTACAAGTAAGCGTGGAATTTTTACAGTCTAGAAATTCACTAACTCTTGAAAAAAAGAATGCGTTAGTCAAAAATCTTAAAGAAAATGAAGATGCAATTAAGTGCCTACAAAATATAAAAAAAGTTGGCGAGACCTTTCAATTACATTTTCCATTACCACCAACAGAACAAAACCAACCAACACTACTCCAGCAAAAGCCACAAGTGCAACAACAACCATTGCTTATTTCGCTTCAACAACAAACTAAGCCTGCAACACCACTAACACAACAACAACTCCCGATATCTCTTGAGCAAGTAATTCAACAACAAAAAATGGAAAAATTAAACAATACACCTCCAGCTAGTCTTCCAGCCTCCATTCTTTTAGATAAAGGTACTGGCATTAAAGAAGCAGAAAAACAATCTGCCCCAAAACCTTCTAACGGATCATCTTCCGCTGCATCTATCTCTGCCAGCTCGGCCCCTGCAGGATCCACCTCTTCCACATCCTCTTTAGCTTCAAAAAAACCTAATGAAAAATCACATGATAAAAAACAAAGAAAACTGGAAACTGCTATTCGAGGAATTCAATCTTCGATTAATCAAAATAAAGCAGAATTAGAAGGTTATGAAACAGAGAATAAAGAGTTCCTAAGGCAGCTTGAGGAATTTACGGCTAAATTAAAGTTAATACAAGAAGCTCCTTCACTTTTGAATAAATTAATAAGCTTGAAAAAGGATAATTATACTCCAAAGGATGTCGAATTTCTCTCAATTATAGAAACTGAAAAAGGAAAAGTGGCTAATGATTATTTTCATTCTACCAAAGCTGGCGTTAAAATCACAGTTGCCTTACTCAGTTCAGATCTAACTGAACTTAGAAATCTTAATACAAATTTTATTAGTAGTAAATTAAGTTTAGAAATGAACCTAAAGAGCCAAAAACAAAAAATTGATACATCAAATTCTAAGAATCTAAAATTTGAAAATTCCTTACGCGATGCAAAAGAAAAATTAAAAAAATATTTGGAATCCGAAAAAGATAATGAAACAGATTCATCCGCAGATTCCTCATCAGAATCACCATCCAAAGTTTCAACGATTTCATCTAGACCATCTACAGCAGCGACGCAGTCTACAGCAGGAGGATCAACATTAAAAGCAGTTGCATCTGCAAAAGCTAAAGCAGCGGCATCGTCAGCAGCAACTCCACTAGGAGTAAAAGCGGTACCAAAATCAAAAACACATCAATCATCATCTGCTGGAGCAGGATCTGGTTCAGGGGCCACAGCAGAAAAAACGTCGCCTTCATCATCTTCAAAAAAGAGAAAACCTGAATCTCAAGATGTTGTTGATAGCTCAACACTGAATGGTGCACAAATGAACGGACATATACACAAAAAGCCGATGTTAGTTAAACCAGGAACAAACATACCTTAGTTTTACTATCCGTTTAAAAAATGGTTCATCACACTTTTGTGTGCTAGACAACTTTAAATGAGGGGTTTAAAAACATGTGTAAGTACTTTAATTGAATTCAATGCAGAGACGGAGAGGGAGGGAGACGCAAAAGGGTTAGATGAGTTAAATATGCTTAGATAAAGCCTAGCGACTCTTCGTTAGCTCGGAGAGCTCTTTTCAAAGCCCAATGCTGTCAAAATTAGAAATAAATGTGAGAATTACTTTATTTTTTTTTACAGATATTAGCCCACAAATTTTCTAAAGAAAGCTCCCTTTGTTAGGCCTGAAGGGCCGGCATGAAATAGCCACATCGTTCTCCAAAAAGCGAAAAATCAAACTTCCGGCTCATCTTCTTCTTCAAGAAAAAGAAAAGCCGAAACACAAGATGTTTCTGAAAATGAACCCACAATTGGTAAAAATGAACATCAATCTAAAAAACAAATGCTCTCAAAACCCTCTTGATCATAACAGCCGCCGGCATTCACTTTTCCGAAGCCTTTTATTATACCTGTAGGGTGTAAATGAATACCCTAAGCTTTGAATGGAGTTAATTAGCTAGATGATGCTCCTTCTTTATTAATTCTTAATACAGAAATGATAGATTTTTGACCCATGATGTATAATAACTTTATTCAACTTGAAAAAATAGGTAAAAAAAATGAGCTCGTTACCACCAGTAAGCCAACCATCAGTTCCGATGGATTTAAGTCTCCTTGCTGATCAACATCCAGATGTAGCACCTGATGTTCATGAAGGTTTTCAATTTAAATATACTTTGGCCGGCCTACAAATAATTGAGGAAGGATTTGGAAAACAACTTGCGACAACACGAGAAAAAATACAAGAAAAAAGATTAAAGCTGAAACAAATCGATGCGAGTATGAGCGATCTTCAGAAAAAAATTATTAATCTTAATATCGAAATTCACGGAGTGACGCATAAAAAAGAGAATGAATTAATAAAAGTTCGAAATGAATTAACAGCCCTTTATCAAAAATTATCTCAAATTGATAAGTCTGTAGCTGCAGACAACATGAAGCAAATATCTGTTCTTGAATCATTGAATGCCACACTTCCAAAAGAAATAGAACAGTTATATGCAAGTTGTAATGAAAAACGTTTGTCGCTACAAAGTCTTCAAGATAATTATGAGAAAATGTGGGAAGACCTTTCGAAAACCAACTACGAAGAAAGAGAACAATTGAATATACAGGTACAATTAATTGATAATGATAAGCAATTCCAACTGGAAAAAAGTTTATTTCAAAATATGTCAAGAGTTGGATACACTTTTCTTACAACACTACCCCTTTCCCAAACAGGAAGCCCCACTTCCTCAGTTGCTCAAAATAAACTTGATATGCCAATGGAAGAGTGTAAGACTGTTCAGGGCTCCAAAATCGGTCCTCAACAACAAACAAAAAAAACTCGAACAGGATCAGCCGCATCATCAAAGAAAAGTCCTAAAACCTCTTCTAAAGGTGATAAAATCGATCAAATTCCAATCCTAAACGCCGCTCTTGAAAAAAATAAATTCAAATTAGAACAGTTGGAGAAAACGGAAAGTTTTAATAAGAAAACTACTGAAAAATTATTGGCAAGTAACCAATTGATTGAAGAGGCACTTCCTAAATTAAAAGCGCTCATACTGACACCTCAAAAATTTACAGCAACAGATGTGGAATTTCTCGCCAAAATTGAGGAGCTTGGAGATCAACAAAACGCAAAAGGAAATTACTTTATTTCAACAAAACAATTTATTACAATCGGCGTTTCCACTTTAAGCAAAGATTTAATATCGCTTACTAATTTAAAAGAAAAAAATGAAAGTATTCTTTTTCATTTAAGAAAAAAACTAAGTGAATGTGCTTCAGAAATAGAAACATGTAAAAATGATCTGACTAAATTCACAAGGCGATTGGAAAGAGAAAAACAAGCATTAAATCCTGGAAAGCATAATGCTCCGATTGAATATTCAGATTCTTCTTCTGAATCATCCTCAGAATCTTCTTCCTCAAGAAAAAGAAAAGCTGTAACACAGGAAGAGATTGGTGATGGTTCCACAAATGGTCAAAATGCTCATCAATCAAAAAAGCAAATGACTTCTAAATCCTAGTTACATCTTGGAGTGCTATTGCACTCCAATCTTTTATTTCTGCGTAGAATAATCGATTTGAATAAGCTCAAATAAAAAGTTATATTAAGTAAATCATTTACATAAATTAAATAAATGCTTTATTGATGTCTTTAGACTCCAGCCGGGGTCAACATTGGCTGGAGTATAGTATACACACTTCTAGAAAAGGGATGTCATATGCCAAATAAAAACAATAATGAATTCATGAGACGTGCAATTGCTTTAAGTGAAAAAGCGTCAATGGTTGAAAAAAGTGGTGGTGTTTTTGGGGCTGTCATTGTAAAAGACGGCGAAATTATCGCCGAGGGTTATAATCAAGTGATCAGAAATAATGACCCTACATGGCATGCTGAAATGCAAGCTATTCGTGAAGCCTGCAAAAAACTTGGCACTCACCATCTGGACGGATGCATTTTATATACAAGTGCTGAATGCTGTCCGATGTGTCTCTGTGCAGCTTTTTGGGCTCATATTGATCATATTTATTATGGCGCTCGAGTTGAAGATGCTAAAAAATATGGTAATTTCGAAGATATCGATTTTTTAGCTGAAATTCGCAAAGATCCGAAAGATCGTAAAGTGAAATTCACCGAACTTTTACGGGATGAAGCTGTTGTCGTTTGGAATAAATTTTCTGAAATGCCCGAACATGTTCACTACTAAGCTTTCACCGGTAAAATCATAATGAGTTCTCAAGAACAAACAACACTCTTCACAACGATTATATTGAAACCGGGTGTATCAGATCAATTTTCTGGTTGGCAAGAAAAAATGAACGCTACAGTGGCGATATTCTCTGGATTTGTAAGTCTAGAAATTTTTCCTGTGCAAACCATTGAAAATAATACCACATGGATGAGTATACAAAGATTCCAGTCAACTAAAGATCTAGAAGCATGGCGCTCTTCAAAAGAGCGCTATCAATTGATAGAAGAACTCAAACCACTTCTTATAGATGCAGCCAAAGGTTTGCAGGTTTCTGATTCTTCTTCTGCCCCAAAAAGTGAATATGTTACTGAGGTTTTTTTAACTCATGTGAAGCCTGGAAAATATTCAGAATATCGTTCTTGGGCATCAAAAGTTCAACAAATTGAAGCGCGCTTTCCAGGATACCAAGGAGCATACATACAAGCTCCTGGTGATAAAGAGCAAGACAATTGGATCACAATATTACGTTTTGATACACCAGCAAACTTGAATAGATGGCTCGTTTCAAAAGAGAGAAAAGCTATTTTAGAAGAAGCTAAACAAATTGTCCAGGATCTACAAAGTCAACGTATCTTTAGTCCCTTTGCAGGGTGGTTTTCAAATCTGCAAAACAAATATAGTGAACCACAGGCCGTCTGGAAACAAACCATGCTAATTTTATTAATTTTGTTTCCAATAGTAATGTTTGAACTTAAATATCTCAATCCCCTATTGACCAATTTAAACCCGGCCTTAGCAACATTTATTGGAAATGCAATCAGCGTTACTTTGATATCATGGCCCTCCTTACCCATAGCTATCTACTTTTTAAGTTGGTGGCTGGCCCCTGGGGATCAAAATAGAACATATAAAAACATTAAAGGAACTCTCATTGTCCTAACACTTTATTTAATTGAAATTCTTATCTTTTGGAAATTTTAATTAATCAGAAACTCTATTTTTTCTTTTGAATCCACCAAAATTTGGGTTCCAAAATATCTTGATGAACCTCTTGACTCATTTTATCAAAAAACTGAATAATTTCATTTTCAAGCAGTGGAAAATGGGTAGAGATTTGATGTCCAGCTATAATTCCTCCTATTCGTAATTTTGTAAACCAAGCCTCAAATAAATCTTTAATAGGAATTAGGCAGTGTTCCGGATTGAAATAAATTAAATCGATTGATTCATCTGTAATTGTTTTTGCTACATCCATCGGTGAGGATTTGATCAATTCGGCTTGTGGGTGCATGTCCAAGATTCTATCGTATACATATTCATACAGTTGTTTTTCTTCATTTTGATCTAAGATGATCCCTTGATAATTTTTACGATCATAATTATCAATGCCATATAATTTAGATAAAATAGAGGATTGCAATAATCGCTCTATGTGTAGTCCAAGGCCGACTCCAATTTCATAGCCTATTTCAAAGAATCCCTCATTAAGAAGCCTTGGAAGCATGAGACAAGAATTTGCAAGCGATAATTCTTCCTGTGATTCTAATAAATCTATTTTTTTATTGAATGAATTATCAATGGATGGCGTTGAGACAAGCCTTTGTGAAGCAATATCGAATAATGTTTCAGAAGGAAATTCAGTAATGAATTTTCTTGCAAAAAGACATCCTCCTTTTTTTGCATTTTCTATATAGGATGCCTCGACAGGACTATAATCTTGAAAATGATACGGATAAGGCCCTGTAGGTCTGACAAAACTAGCATATGTTGTTTGTCTATAAACGACCTCTTCCAAGCAACCTTTTATACTAAAGAGTGAAGAGGGATATGATTCATGATCACGTTCATAACGTACGATGAGGTCAATAACGTTTCTATCTTCTGCAATAATTTCGGCGTGTTTTCTATTTAAAATAATCCATTCTGCATTTCCCCATCGATTTTCTTCTTGAAGTTCCACGACTTCTCTTGGATCATCTTTTGGCCACCAGGAGCGACTATACCGCATATAGCTGTTTGAATCCCTATTCAAATAGTGGTATAGATCATTTAATGGATAAAGAGGCATACATGATTCTGATAAGAAAATAAATTTTGTATTTTCTTCGTCTTTTAATGCTTCAATGATCAATTCTTGCCATGCTTTAAGATGAATAAGATATGAGGTTGGAACGATATTTTTAATACGGAATTTTTTAAAAAATAAATCTTCTAAAGGCTCTTTGGAATGAATATAAATTTTGAATTTATCATCGGTATTTTCTAGCATTTTCTGCCAAACACGAGGATGATTTAATTCTTTACGTGTCAGAAATAAAAGTGCAATTTTTATCATTTGATTAGCGACCTTCAAGAAATTTTATTGGCAGAATAAATGTTTCTTGATCAACATTGCAATAGATTATAGAATATGTCTAAAGAAATGGACCACTTTATTATCGGCCTTTGCTAAATCCTACAAATTTAAGGTTATAAAAATGAGCGAAATATCAGCATTTCCCGGTTTTAAATATTTAAACAACACAAGAAATACACTTTGGGAAAATTCATACCGAAAAGATAAAACTGTCACAATAAAAATTGCATCTTGGTTTGGTCATAAAGGTCTATCTGCTATCTGTCTTCCAATAAATACAATAGGCATCGGAGCTGGACTTGCTGGTCTTGTTATAACAGCGAGTACAATAGGTGTAATAAAAATTGCTATTTATACAATCACCTTCGGTCACAAAAAATTACCCATTCCTACCGGGGGCATCTACTTTGGGCAACGCGCATTTTATTCTCTAGGTGAAGGACTTTATAACAGCGGAGAACTTGTCTATGACGCCGTTGTTCTCATCAATAATACTATTCGTGCAATCCGCTGGGTTGGAAAAAAATTATTTGTTGAAAGTTTGATAGATAAAATTATTCAACAAATCGATAAAATCTTTAGTATATTTGCAAAGCGTTTAGGATATGGTTTGGACAAGACAATCGAAACCGAAAAAAGTTTTTCTTTTTCTGGCAAAACTCCTTTTATTACCTATCCAATAGATGAATTAACAGCTCAATACAGAATTGACTGGAACAATCTCGGCGAACGTTCTGTAAGTCAAATATTTTTACACACAGTTTTTTCAGCAGCAAATGTTCCTATTAATGCAATTGCAGCTGCTTGTTCAGGTATTGCAACACTAATACTTAGTGGAGCATTTATTGGTAAGATTCTACTTTGCTCTGCAACCCATATCAATATTAATATTCCAACTTGTGCCGGCCAAGCAATGGGAGCAACATACGCTTCTACTAGAAATGTTATTATGGATGTTTCAGATGTTGTCTGCGATGCTTTTATTTTGTTAAATAAAACTTCAAATGCCCTTGGAATTAATAGAGTACTACTCACAACAAGAGATATTCTTTTGTATATTCCAGAAGCACTATTTTGTTAGATTCATTTAATGACCAGTGTTTGTTTTTTTAGAAATTGTTCAAATGTAAAAAAAACAAACACGGGTCTTAGAACAGAGATTATTTATCCTTCTTAAAGTCATTTTGTGTGTCTACTGCAAATGCAGCAAATATTTTTATTATCCGAATATCTATACAATCTTTGTCGTATACAGCCACATCCCAATGGTCTACAGTGTCCTTAATAAAGTTTCTTTTAAAACTAGCCAAATGATGACGATCATTTTTTGGATCTACAATTGTATATGATGATTTATTTAAATCAAGGTATGCGATACCAACGCACGTTCCTTCAGCGTTATAAATACTGAATTTTGCACCTGCTGCTGTAGCAGCTTGACCATCAATTAATCCCACGTACATTTTATTCTGATCATAAATATCCATCTCTCTTGCCCATGAATAAATAGAACCTAAAGTCAAAATCCTACAGATGGCGACACCTTCATAATTTCCCTTGGAATCATAGAGATCATAGTTAGTGCGTACACGTAAGGTACTTTTTGAAACAGAACCAATAAAACCTTTATCTGAATGCATTTCAAAAATTGTTGAAAATTTGAAATTTTGTTGGTGAATTTCAAATGACAGTGGAGATGGATTAGATTTTTTTGGTGATTCCGCAAAGATGCTGCTGATACCACTAAAAAACAAGGCGATATAGATGATAGATTTCAAAATGAACTCCAATTTTTTATTAAGTTTAGTATTAGTTTTATACCGATTGCAGTATAAAGCTGTCAGAGTTTAGTCATAATAAATATTTCCAGCAACTTTAAAAAAACCGTAGCATGAATTCATTTCATTCAGTAAATTTCATATTAGCTTTTTTTTACCAAGTTCTGCAAAGACTATCAATCAAAGGAGATGCCTTAGGCTAATTATGAAAACATCAGTAAAATATTCGATTGTTTTTTTTATTCTTTGTATCAATTTATTCACAACACAAGCCTTTTCAGAAGAATATCTCTGGGAAAAAAGAGTCTATCTAGCAACATTTCCTAGATCAGGAAATCATTGGGCTCGAGCTCTCATTGAGGAAGCCTCTCATATTGCCACTGGAGCTGTTTACAAAGATGCCAAACCGGTACATTTAGATACTGTTTTCCCTTGGGGTGGATTTAGCACTGATCACGGTTATATTGGAAATTGTCGTTATCCCAATATTGGAGAACCTGTTGTTGTAAAAACACACTATCCAACAAATAAAACACCCTATGATTTACTACCGTCAATAAAAATAATTAGAATCATTCGCCACCCTGTAGATTCTATGTATTCCTATTATGTTTTTCTTCACCCAAATGTTCCTAAAGGATCTCCCATTCCTCTGGACACTTTAAAAAGATATGTAAGGAAATGGGATAAACATCTAAATTATTGGGATGAACAAAAAAATGTGGTCACAATATACTACGAAGATCTTTATAACGAGCCAGAAAAGAATCTTAGAAAAATCATGGATGCAACTGGATATAAAGTTACTGATGAAGATATTAAAAGAGCTGTATCAATGAATCCCCCTGAAGGAGGCTTATTGAAGCATATTGAAAATTATTCCAAAGATGATTTGAAGTTAATAAATAAAAAATTGGGTCATCAAATGCGAAAACATGGTTACAAAATTCCCAAACGATTGGTTAAATAAGTTTAAGACTGATCGCGATATTTATGGATCTCATTTTCACTGAGATCCATAAATACTTCTAATCTTTATTGTTCTATTAATCTTAAAATAATATTTTATTGTTTTTATTGACATTTTTATTGCATTTGGTATCATTTGATGCTACAATAATATACGGAAGAGATGAGAAATATGCATAATCGCCCCTCAGATCGAGAATTACAAAAAAGGATTTCTGAAGCAAAAGACTCCCTAACCATAAAGCAAGGGGTATTTGCAAATCCGGCCAAAGCAATGAACGAATTGAACGAACTTAATATAGACGATTCGAATGATATATGGGGTTTAATACGAGAATTGCTTAATGAAATCTCACCTGGATTTTACAAGGGTTCCAGTCCGCCACAAAAATCCTATGAGAAGGCAATCAATGGAAGCGAGTTGTTTGCTTTTTGCTGGTTGAGTGAAAAACTTGGAAAAGAAATGTATATGAAGTTTGCTTTAAAGAATGGTCGATATTATTACGTATCTCTACACCCACACCGTTCTGTAGAGCAGGAAGGAGTTTAATAAAAATGAAATGTTTAAATTGTGAAAATGAAAAATTTGAAGAAAAACAGCTTCGCTTTACTCCCGAAATCAAAGGAGAAGAAATCGAGGTCGTTGTCCCTTCATATGTGTGCAAACACTGCCAAACCCCATTAATGGATGGGGCGCAAATGAATCTGCTCAGAAGAATTTCCGCCGACAAATACCGTAAACTTCACGGATTGCTTACATCGGAAGAAATTGTCAAATTTCGAACAATGCTCGGAATGTCACAAGCAGCTTTTGCAAATTATTTAAAGGTTGGTGAAGCCAGCATAAAGCGTTGGGAGACCTACTACGTACAAGATGTTGTACAAAACGATCATATCAGGTTAAAATGTGATGAAGCCTATGCAGAATTTAATGCCCTAGAGGTTCACTGGAAATGCCATGCTCCTGATATTTTTAGTGGAAATAGACGTTTCAGTTGGGAACTTTTCAAACAAACAGTTCGTTATTTAATTGGATTTACAAAAAGCCCTCTATTTTTAAATAAAGCTTTGTTCTATGTAGACTTTAGACACTTTAAACTTTATGGAAACAGTATCACTGGTGCTCGTTATGCACATTTAGAATATGGCCCTTGTCCAGATCAATATCAAAGCATTATTCACAGACTCTTGACAGACGACATATTAATGTCAGCAGGTCATCATAAGTTGAAAAGTGTGCAAAAAGCTGATTTAAATTTATTTGCTGACTCAGAAAAAGAAACATTAGAATATGTTGCAAATCTTACAAAAGCAGATGGGGGCAAAAAACTCCTAGCTCTTTCCCACGAGGAACAAGCTTATAAAAAAACAGAACCATTTCAATTGATAAGTTATAATTTCTCTAAAGAACTAAAAATTTAACATTAAATTATATGACCCATAAAAATATCGATTATATTCAGCTGAAAGACTCTCTTCATTACATGAAAATGAAAGAACTAAAGAATCCCTGTATCCGATTTAATCTCCCTTTTAAAAGATTGAAAAATGAACTATAAATAGAAGAAACTATATTTAGTTTCACACAGCAAGCCGTTGTGGCTATTTTTGTAAATAGTTTTTCCAATAAACCACGCATGATATTTTATGGACTTTTTTGGATCGAGAAAATGATAAAGTAGCATTTTTTTGACAATGGTTTTTTTTGTAATTTTGTAATATAGCTTTGAACAATATAATAAACTCAATTATACATCATTAATATTGACTCAATGTTTTTTTTGTAATAAAACATTTAATAATCACCCCACATATGCATATAGAAAGTGTTCCAAAAGACTCCATTCACATTGAAACACAAGTCAACATCGACCATATTGGGACTTATGCCGGTTTACTTGCATTAACAGAACTGAGCTGTGGAAGCATTATTCATTCCTTACATCTTCCTTTTTCTGGCTACTTACTTTCTCTAAATCAAATATTTATTTTAACAATAGCCTCACGAGAAAACACATCCTTTTCATTTAGATACAATTCAATGATGATTTCTGGAGTTGCCACAGTATTAAAATCACTAGCTCCGATAGGAAAAAAATTAACACCAATGCTTGCAATAAGTATGCAAGGGTTATTGTTTAACGTTGGAATACTAATATTTGGTAATTCATCATTAGGAAGATTACTAGGAGCTTGTTTATCTTCATTTTGGGGATTTATTCAACCGTTATTTTTATATTATTTAATCTTTGGTAAAAGTCTTTATGAAGCTATTGTAGGCATTGTTAAAGATATTGGTACCTATTTACTACTTGAAGAAAATACGATTTATTTTATTTTTCTAGGATTTGTAATACTAAAAATGATTTTGGCAATAACGATTGTTATCCTTACCCCATACTTATCCACCAAATGGATGACAACATTTAATAATAAAACAAAAACGAGTTTTATTCTTAAAAAAGAAGAAGAAACAAAGATTATTTCACCTTTACGCGGTGCGTTTAAGGATATTTGCAAGCCAGTATTTTTAATTTTAGTAATGGGAACCACTTTGTTTTTTTTCTTATTACAAAAAGATTATACTGCAATTGTTTGGAATTTATTGAGACCCTTAGCTATTGGTTTTATTACCTTTTATTTCATACGTTGGATTCCAATGGAAAGATTAATAGGATGGTTAGAGAAGAAACAAAAAAATGCTTTTAGTAGCTCGTTAAAAGTTGCCCTAAATAAAATTAGGAATATTTTCCAAGGGTAGCAATGGGTGACTTTGAGGATCAATGCCGTCTAAATAAGAAAAAAGATGAAATTGTTGAATGTAGATTTAATTACGTAAGTTAGCTTTGGTTTAGCTTCATTTAATTGAATCTTTTTCTTATTTTGACAGCATTGTGGCTTATCATCAAACAAAGCGAAAGAGAACTTTCGCACTCCAACGCTTCGCATACAATTAGAAAATACTCCCCTCAAAGTTACGCAAAGCGTTTGGAGTACGAAAGTCCTCTTTCGCTTTGTTTGAAACCGCTATTTTTGCATTTTAAAATTTTGACAGCATTGAACTATACTGCAGTTACTTTCTTTCTAATATCTCAATTCTGTCTCCAACGTTTAATATTCCAAGGTTTTGATGAATGATATTTTGACCAAACATAATGCCTTTTTCCATCTTACGGTAGGTAGACAACATTTGAAGTGGCTCTAAGCTCTTTTCTGCAGTGCTTTGATCAATAGTTGTAATGACACATCGTGAACAAGGTTTTACAATACTAAACTTAATTTCACCAATTCGAATTGTCTTCCAGGTATCCTCTTCATAAGGAGAGCATCCATTAATCACAATATTTGGACGAAATCGATTCATAGGCAATGGTCTATCCAATTTTTTATTTAAATCTTCCAAGGAAGCTTCAGATATTAATAGAAATGGATATCCATCAGCAAATCCAACTTCGTCTTGCGGATTTAATGCATATTTTTGATTCACTTGTCGAATTGTTTCATCGGGTATAAAAACTAATCGACAATCAGTATTTAGAAAATGACTTAAAGCTTGTGCGATGTCTTCACCCTGATCTATGGCAGAACAAGTATCTTTCCAAATAACAACATCTATTTTTTTATCTTTTGTTTGAATTGGAATAGAATATTCTTGTTTATTTGGAAGCCTTATAAACAAGTGATCATCATATGGAGTAACTTCTATGAGTGCCATTTGAGGAAATTGACGCTGGGACATAAATCGATTGCTAGAATCGATTAACATCCATCTTCTATCATGTTCAGGACCCTTTTTTTGAATCACAATAGATTTTCTTTGTAAACCTTTGCAAGACTTCACAGGGTAAATTTGCAAGTCTGATACCTGTATTATATTTTGTGTCATGCTATCAATATGGTTTGTTTAAAAGTTCTTAATTTAGATTTTTATATTATCAATTCATTTATTTAAGATCATCTATTGTTGAAATGAATTGAATTCTATGATAAACTATCAACATTAATATAAACTTTAACTAATTAACAACAAGGTTATTACGCAAATGAAGAACATTTGGATTTTTTTCTTTCTTCTAATAAATTTATTCATTTTTTGCTCATTAAATAGTGAAATAATTGAAACGAGTGAAATCGAAACAGTTCTACAGTATGTGAACAAAGACTCATTAGTATTATTTAATGTTAGTGATACTTTATACGAACCTTCAACAACGATAGCTGAACATGCATGGCGAGAATATTTTGCAGAAAAGGTCATTCAACTAATTAAAGACCCTGAGCTTGGCCAAAAGCTTATTAATAAGACAAAAAATAAAATTGTTCAAAATGTTCCTAAAAAACTAGTCGAGGGCATAACTCCGACAATAATTTCTGAATTACAACAACGAAGATTGGTGGTTTTAGGCATTACAGAAAAAAAAGTTTCTACGCCCTATGCTGAAAATTTTAGTTTGATAACTAGCAATCATTTACAAGGCTTAGGGATAGATCTAAATAAAACACTTATTTATTTTGATGCTACAGAAAAAGACGACAATGCTCCCACATTTTCCTTACAATATGGTATTTTATTCTCCAATAAAAAAGGAATTGGTCCTTCAATAAAGTCTTTTATGGAGTATTACAAATTCAATCCACAAAGAATCGTAATGATCGACAATTCCATGAAATCTTTGAAAGTGGTAGAAACTCTTTCTCATGAAAATAGTATTGAGTTTAATGGATTAAGATATACTCGCACAGATGATCGAAAAGCTAATTATGATCCAGTTTTAGGAATAATTGAATTTGATGCATTTATTAATGAACATAGAGTGATGTCCGATCAAGAGGCTTTACAAATTAAATTAAGTAATCCTGATGCGAATTATGAGGTTTTTTTAGAGAATTTAATTCTTAAAATGTCTTTAAGTGATATCTAAAAAACACATCTTTAATAGAATAAAAATATTAAGCGATTTATTAAAATTTTTACTATTTCATAAGAATACACACAAATATTTGTTTATTCAGATCCCTCATTTTCTGAGTACGAGATATTTAATCTTTATTTTTAACTCCCATTTTCTTATAATTGTTACTTTTTAATTAATTAAATAAAAAAAACGGAGTATTTATGCAAGTTTCCAATCCTCTTAGAAGATGTTCCTTAAATACAATTGAAGAAACTTTTTTCTGTCTAAAAAGAGAATTTAAAAATGTCCATTTTCCAAGAAAAATTCTAAATACTCATGGGTTAAATCCCAAAACAGTCCAAAGCAGAAACATTCGACCTTTTAAACCAATCATAAATCATTCTACTAACGAAAAGAACAGAGAAGAATCGACACAAAACAAAAACCGTGATTCTTTGAAGCAAGTTATCCTGAGCACTTTATCAGCTACTATTGGAGTTGTGGGAACCGTGTTGTACCAAAATAAGTCTGTAGAAAATACCTTCTCACAAAATCCTCAAAAAACTAATACGGCGGAGGATTTGGTGAATGCCATAAAGAATGTCGACACCCCATTAGTTGAAAAGTGTCTAAAAGAAGGCATTGTTCCAACTAAGGAAATGTTCATCAATGCAATAGAATGGAATACTGCTCATAGCCGCATTCTAATACTATTATCCAAATACTTTTGAAGTTGGTGCTCTAATTCTAAATAAAAAACTACTTGAATTAGTCTATAAGTAGATTTACCCTAAAATTCACATCTAATGACTTTTTGTATACCAATCGCGTGGTATACACCATGCACTGTACAAATTAAAAGAAATATTGATATGTATAGTTGTTTAATATTCAATGAAAAATATTAGTTAACCTATATTTTGCAATTACTGAACTTAACGTACAGATGTACAAGGAATTTTAAATGAATTATTTTAAAATTATCGTCAAAGGTGCGTTTATTTTAAGCTTGTTATCTACACCTTTTTTAGTTGCAGAAAATAGTTGTTCTTCATCACATCCACACATTTTTAAGAAAAAAACCCTCAGAGCAGATTACGTAATTATTGGTGTAGGAACAGCTGGAGCGGTTCTCGCTAAAAAACTCACTGACAATAAAAAAACTTCTGTAATTGCCATCCATAATGGAAAAAACCTCACGAAAGATCCTGACATCCGTTTTTCTAAGAATGTGATCACAACAGTTATTTCTTCGCTATTTGACTCACCTTTTTTTGAAGCGGGAAAAACTACTCCACAGATTGCTGCTGATGATCGAAAAGTACCTTGGCTCATCGGATTACCTCTTGGAGGAGCCTCTTCAATTAATGCAGAAGCTTATTGCAGAGGTACAAATGAAATATATTCTCAATGGGAAGCAATCGCTGGTCCTCTTTGGTCTGTAGATAGAATTGACAGAATATATAAAAAATTAGAAACGTACGATGGAAAAACTAATGACCCAAATTCGAGAGGGACCGATGGGCCTCTCAACGTAAGACAAAATCCAGTACCATCAAAAGTTTCAAAGAAATTTACAAGGGCTATCATTCAAGGAACAGGATTTCCTTTTGTAGAGGACTATAATGATATCCGAACACCTATTGGAGCATCTCGAGCTCTTCAATATACTCAAAAAGGACTTGATGGTGCATTACGTGTTAGCAGTGCAGTTGCTTTTTTGAATAAAAAAGTGATGACTCCAAGCGGGCGTGGGGTTCATGGAAGAAAATTGCGTGTATTTTTCGAAAGTTCTGCTTTAAGAACTATTTGGGAAGGAAACAAAGCCATTGGTATTGAATTTGTGAAAAATGGAAGACATAAAAAAGTATATGCCAATAAAGGTGTTATTGTTTGTGCAGGTTTAAGAAGCAGTCCGTTTCTTATGCATTCAGGTATAGGCCCAAAAGAACTATTAGATTCTCTTGGAATTCCTGTTGTATTTGCTAACGATAATGTGGGGCAAGGACTTGTAGACCAACCTCAATGCTTACTAGCCTTTGAAACTGATCCCAATGATACCCCTGTGAATAACCATAATAGTGCCTTTGCATCAATCGCCTTTTTTCCTTCACCAACAGGGGATCAAACAAAACGAGAAATTCGCTTTACTCCAGTAGCCCAAGTTCCAGGTTTAACTGCAGTATTGCTGGATCTTTCTCAACCAAGAAGTCGTGGAAGTGTTACAATTAATAGCAGCAATCCGCTTTTTCCGCCTGTTGTCAATATAGGATTATTAAGCAACCCAGAAGATCTTGAATTATATCAACAAGCACTTCAAGTGTATGTTAAGCAAATTAATAATGCATTACAACAAATTGATCCGACATACAAACTTATATCACCTGATCCAAGTATTCTTGACGATACGAATTTGTTAACTGATTTTATTAAAGAAACAGTTTTGGGTAACCAATGCTTTCAAAGTCATTGCTTGATGGCTCCATTAAAAAATGCAGGTGTCGTAGATAGTAGAGGGCGTGTTCATGGGGTGAATAATCTAATTGTTGCCGATGATTCTATCGTTCCTCTTTGTATGGATGGAACGACGATGGCATCTGCCTATTTGATTGAATTCAATATTGCAAGAATTTTGAATCAAGGGGAGTAGATTATTGTTTTAGGAAGCTCTATAAGGATTGCCTTAATTCTATATTAATAGTACTCGTTTATGTCGATCTGGTCAAAATTATATGTTTCAAAATGATAGATTAATATAAGAGATAAAATTATCTTAATGAGTATGAATAAAAAAATTAATTCTAATTTCTTGTTTGATTGCTCTTACGATACCCCTTTAGGTTTATCTGTTATTTTTGCATATAATAAATTAATTAAGACAATCTCAACGATCAGTATTGAATTATGCGAATCAAAATATATTGAAGGAACGGGTGGAATAGTAAGTGTTCGCGATTTGGTTGCTTATCAAATCGGATGGGGAAAATTGGTCATTTATTGGTATAACGCAGGAAAATTGAAACGGGTACCCGATATGCCGGGGGAAGGCTTTACCGCTTGGGACTATGTAGGACTAGCTAAACATTTTTACGTAAAATATCACTTAAAAAGCTTAATCGAACAACTTCAAGAATTTTATCAAATAGTTGCGGAAATCCTTTCTATCATTGAGCTTGAAAGCTCAGAAGGTAATTTGGATAAAGTTGGAGTTTGGTCCTGGTGCACTCTTAAGTCAGGAAAACATTGGCCCTTAAGTAAGTGGATTCAAGTAAATACAATCTCACCATACAAGAGAGCATCGAAACTAATAAATAATTTAACGAATTTTCCTATAAACTGAGCTTTGTTTTTTTTGAAATTTGGGTTACATGAATGCAATGAGACTCAAAAGTCAGATTAAAAGTCATCTCAGGATAATTTGTAAAATCCTGAGATGACTTATATTTAGATTAATCTTAATTTAATTTTGATGAAATATCTATCGCTTTTTCCTTGCCCGTCGTATTGGCTCTTTTGATAGTTTTTGCATTTAAATCAAACTTATTTAAATCAACAAATTTAATATTCTGATCCTCATATGTTCTAAAGTAATATTTTAATGATTGAGGATCTCTTACACATGTAACTAGGGTATAATCACTATAAATTGTATCATCTATCTTTTCACGAGCAACGCCAACGGGTATATCAAACTGATTCAAAATATGAAATGCTTGAAATACACCTTCATTTGCATTATTTGATGGAAGGGCTGAAGTTGAAAAAATTGCAGCTCTAACAAATCGTGAAGGAGGAGTAAAATCACCTGGCATTCCTACCATGCCTGAACCTTGTCCAAAAGGCGCTAATTCTAGCTTTCCAATTTTTACGGGTTTAATATTGGCAACAGTTAAATTGATATAATTTCTTAAATTTTCCATATGCCAATCGAATGTTGGTGAATTAGTGAAAACACCCAATGGATTTTCATAAGTCATTAATTTTCCATCAATTGGCTCTATCACTAAACTCCGACCATTTTTTTCAAAAACGATGTAATGAAATGGTGCCGGTGCGCTACCCCATTCTTTAGTTACTGTCGGAGCGATGACCACAGAATTGAGTGAATTTTTCACCTCATCAATTGTTTCGAATTGTGTGACAATCCAGTTTGAAAATTCTACCGGAGATAATCCCTTAGATTGATTTTCAGATGTTATTTCAGAATAGCCAGCAAAACCAGGAAAATAAAATGTACCTACAGATAACCCTTTCTCATTTATCCCATCCATGATAGCCATATCGTCAAAGGCTATTGATCCAACCGATGCATATTTCGCTTTGTATGCCAAACCAGGGCCTTTTGGGGTTGTCCCCTTAAATTCAAATCCTCGTGGAATAACGACAACTGATGTGTCAACCACGACACCAAATTCTAGGGTACGTCCATGAATGATGGATCCATCCTTCTGAATTAATTTAATCCCTGTACATGCTTCAACAGTAGAAAAGGAAAGAAGCCAAGATACCGTTATTATTAATAGTGTCATCCCAGATTTAGTAACTTTTAACATTGAAATATCCTCCAGAAAAAGTTTGTGATCCCCCTTTCTAACTCAGTAAACAATTTTTTAATATTTAAATTATCTATCCAATGGGATCTTTAGATGTAATGCACTTTCAAGATAATTTGTAACCGTTCATGGAGTAAGCAAAAAAAATCAACTATCAATTTAGGTTAAATATATGTCTATCGACTCCTCATTTGCTCGAAGAGCGTCTGTTCAAAGCCCAACGCTGTCAAAATAAGAGAAAAATATTTGCGAATAGCCTTTTTTGCTTTCTCACTCTTTTATCCACATTCAATTAAGATAAGTTTCTTGTGTTAGGCCTGTAGGGCAGCATGAAATAGCCCAAGTCGCAGCGAAGCGCATGCTTTTACCTACAAGTAGCTAAAAACAATATAGAGATAAATGTAGGTGCTAAAACAAGTGGAAAAAGTTACAATACATGTTGAATAGAGTTGTTCTGTATATAATCAAAGTTACAATAAATGAGGTCTAAAGCTTAACGCAAAGACGGGGAGACAGGGAGGCGGTGAGGGGATATAAGTAAATTAGGTAAGATAAAAGTCTGTCGACTCTTCTTTAGCTCGGAGAGCGTCTGTTCAAAGCCCAGAGTGACGTAAGGAACTCTGGGTAAAGAAAATAAAGATTAGAGCTCGTAGAGCGACTCAAATTTGCGACGATATGCTAACTCTCTTTACACACAAACTACTGGGAACATTTTTTTGTAATAATCTCACATTTGAGTCGCTCTACGAGCTCTATTCTTTATTTTCTTTACCCAGAGTTCCTTACGTCACTCTGGGCTTTGAACCAATGCTGTCAAAATAAGAAAAAATAGCATAATCGCCTAATTTCTTTTACTGTTACGGTTTCCAATTCTATAACTACACTTATTTTAAGAAAGATTCACTGCGTTAGGCCTGAAGG
>JACDES010000168.1 GCA_013816265.1 Parachlamydiaceae bacterium
TTTTTGGATTTCATTTGTAGGTTACTTGTAGGCTATTTATTTATAGTTTTATATCTTTTAAACAATGCTAAAATGTGTTTTTTATAAATAATTTAGGTTGATGCGTATGTCCTTTCAGGACTCGATTGTTTTTTTATTTAAACCCAGGCCTCCGCTTTGCTGCGACCTGGGCTATTTCATGCCGGCCCTTCAGGCCTAACGCAAGGAACTTTCCTTAATATTAATAGAACCGTAAAGAAATAAGCAATTCTCATATCTTTTCTTATTTTGACAGCATTAGTTTATATCCCAGAGTTCCCTCTGGTCACCCTGGGAATCCCAAAAAAATATATAGAGCTCGTAGAGCGATTCAAATATGCGAAATTGAAAGAATTCTCACCTATTTAGCGAATAAATAACTTTCAACCTATTCTTTAGCTATGTAGAAGGTTCCGCTTCCCAAGCTTTTACAATAACTTTCATATCTTCACGTAATTGTTTGGGTAAACTTTCGCTTTTTGCTAAAGCGCGAAACTGATCTCGTTCAGCTTCACCCTTAAGACCTTCACATGCTAATACCAGATATGTTGGTAAACATGGATCTTTCTGAACAATAGGCTCTTGCAGATATTTAAAACAAGTCATAGCGACCTCGGGTTCATCCTTAAATTGTATCAATGCTATCGCGGCCTTCTCATTGTCTTCATTAATTGGATGTCCCTTTACAACTCTCAACAAAAATTGTTTCGCTGGTTCGCCAATCATTTTTAGAGCCCTTAACACTTGCTCATCATCAAAAAAATCACCATGTCCTAAAGTTTCAAATAAAGAGATCAAAGCTCTTTTATCACCAATCAAACCTAAACAGATTACAGCTAATCCAGGAGCTTGGCCATATCCTGGAAATAAAGAATCATAAAAATCTTCACTTTTCAACAGTTCTATTAATGAAGGAACAATTTTATCGCCTTCTCGAACAATCATTTTAATTTCTTCTGCGGGTTCCTCTTCTTCTGCCAGAATCAAGTCTGCAATCATACGAGGATATGGACTTTTGATTGTTTTAATTTCGTAAAGCGATTTTAAACGACGATAAGCCTCTCTGGCATCTGCAATCTTATCAATTTCACTAGATTCCAAATACAAAGGGGCTAAATTTTGTTTCAGCTGCTGCTCCAGCTTATCAAGATTTTCAATTCGTGCAAGATCAAATTCCGGTTGAATACCTTTTTGACCTGTACGATAGTAATCTAACATAATGCTAAATTGACCTCCAAAGTGGGAATCACGATGCATGAGAATTTCATGATCGAGAGAGTCAATGAGAGGAAAATGTTCTAAAAAATCATCTGGATTCATAGTTTTTATCTTAGTGAGAGTTGATGGTAAGAATGCGTTGATTTGCACGTGTTAATACGAGATCCGCATTATAACTGGATCTAATAAAAGGTCCACAGTACATATATGGAATCCCTATATGATGTCCATAATCTTCAAATTTTTTGAATTGCTCTGGTGTCACAAAAGCTTTAACAAGTAATTTTTGTCTTTTTGGTTGTAAATATTGACCCATTGTCACTATATCACAACCAGCTTCTTTCATATCCTGTAATGTTTGGTAGACCTGATCTTCATTTTCGCCTAACCCTACCATAAGACCAGACTTCACTTTCATGTCTGGATGGATGCGGTTACTTGATGCGAACTTCAATACTTCCAATGTTCTTTCATACGTAGCTTTATGTCTAACACGGGGAGTCAATTCTCGAACAGTTTCAATGTTATGATTAAAGATTTCAGGCTTAGCCTCGAGGACTTTTTTTAAGGCATCTAGATTGCCGGCAAAATCGGATGTCAATACTTCGATTGTCACTTCATCAATTTCTTCGCGTATGGCATTTATTACTTTGACTAAATGACCACTCCCACCATCTGGAAGATCATCTCTTGCGACCATTGTGAGAACAACATGTTTTAATCCGAGCTGTTTAACAGAATCGGCTACGCGATGGGGTTCATCTTCATCAATAGCTTTTGGCTGCTTTGTAAAATCAATGTCACAAAAACCACAATTTCTTGTGCATTCTTTTCCCATTACAAGAAATGTGGCTGTTTTTTTTGACCAGCATTCTAATAAATTAGGACATTTAGCTTCTTCACAAACAGTATGTAATCTATTCTGAGCAATTATTTCGCTCGTTTTTTTTAAATCACTTCCTTTAGGTAGTTTTCTGTGAAGCCAAGAAGGAAAGCGTCCCAAGCCAACAGCTCTTTCTTCGTCTTCAATCTCTGGATTAATAGGTAAAACATTTAATCGATTCGTTTTATTTACCGATAGAGGTGATTTTAAGTCCGACATAAATTTTACTCGTTATCTAATCATGTTATTTAGGACTTAGTTTGCTTAACTTTTGGTGGCAAATGGATAGGCAGACCTTCTGCTACAAAAGCAGCCTCTAACCAAGCCTCTGGCAATGTAGGATGTGCATGAATTGTTTCGGTAATGCATTCAACAGTCAATTCATTTGTAATTGCTAAAGCCATTTCAGCTATCAATGCAGAAGCTTCATTGCCTACAACTTGAGCTCCTAATATTTGCCCGGTATTCTTATCTATGACAATTTGAGCTAAGCCCTCTGTTTGATGTGTGGCCTGCGATTTTCCTAAAGCTTGAAATGGGAAAGCCCCAACTATCGCCTTGAAACCTTGCTTTAAAGCATCTTCTAAGGATAAACCGACAGTTGCAATTTCTGGATGGGTAAAAGTCACAGAAGGAACTGCATTATAATGCATATGAGATTCTTCTCCACATGCGTTGTCGGCAGCAATAATCCCTTGATGGGTAGCGACATGTGCTAACCACCATTTAGAAGCGATATCTCCAACGGCATAAATTCCATCTATACTCGTTTCCATTTTACTGTTAACTTGAATCATTCCGTTATCTAAAACCAATACACCAGCTTTCTCAAGTCCTATACCATCTGTGTTAAGCTTTCGACCTACTGATACTAACGCCATTTCAGCAGGGAATGAGCGATCGCCTTCGACTTTTACGACGATTCCTTTACCATTTCGTTCTATTTTTTCAACTTTGACACCCGTTTCAGTTTTGATCCCTCTTTTTTTAAAGGCTTTTGCAAGTGCTTCTGAAACGACTTGAGCTTCCATGGGAAGAATATTTGGTAAAAGTTCTAAGATTGTGATTTCCACACCTAGTGTGGCGTATAGAGATGCAAATTCACATCCAATCACTCCGCCTCCAACGATTACCATACTTTTTGGTAATGATTTTAGAGCTAACAAGGAAGTAGAGTCATGGATTCGCTCATAATCAAAAGGGAATGCTGCCATTTTTCTTGGTTCTGATCCGGTGGCTACAATAATTTTTCCACCCTCAACAATAAGATTATCTGTCCCGATAACTTTGATTTCGGTTGAAGAGATGAAATGTCCGAATCCTCTGAACACAATAATCTTATTTGTCGCAATCAATCCTTCTAGATTTTTTCGAATTTTGTCGACAATATCATCCTTTTTCTTTGCCATTTGACCGTAATCGAAGGAGACTCCTTTCACTTCGATGCCAAATTCTTTGGCTTCATTAATTTTGGCTAATACTTCTGAATTGGCAATAAGGGCTTTTGAAGGGATGCATCCTCGATTGAGGCAGGTTCCGCCCATTTCTTTTGCTTCAATCAACGCTACATTTTTACCATGTTGAGCAGCTCTAATAGCAGCGGGATATCCTCCTGGACCACCTCCAAGAACAACAACATCGAATTTTTTCTTTTCCATAATGAATTAAATCCCTGCTAAATTGATCAAAACCTATTCGTTTTTTGCTCTTCATCTTTTGATTTTTAATTTTAGGCTGTTCAAATCAAAAATATCAACAAGCAACTTTAATAACCTGTGTTTTGTTATTTTTTGCATGATGATGATACGAAAGTCATTCATCAACCAAAAATATCAGTGACTTGCGATAAAGAAGATTGTGAAAATAAATAGGACTTGACAAAATTTTTTACCAGAGCGGTCTTTTCTTGCGTTTTGAAAGAAAAAAATATAATATATGTATTATATACATTGCACTATTTTAAAGTACTCTACAATGCATTGTAGAACTAGCAATGAAAAATTAATAACAACACATCCGTTTAAAAGAGCCTTTCCAATGAGCGCAGTACCCAAAAAGAAATTATGTTGGAATTGTGATGGCAATGTTTCAAAAGAAATAGACAATTGCCCCTATTGTGGAGTTTATCTTCACGCAGATGAACCTGAAGAAACATTTTGGGGACCTTCATACCGCCAACCATCAAATAAAGATGCTGAACTTGAAGTACCGGCTCCGTTATATACTGCTACAGAAAAAAATACTCAAATTGAAGATACCGAGATCGAAGAAAATGAAAAACCAAAAGACTCAATAACGATTTTAACACATCTTCGTCAAGATATCTTCCCGGTTTTATTCCTTATGTCAGGTTCGATATTCTTCCTATTCGGAATCATATTGTACCTATTTTCTAATCAAGGAACATTTACTCTTCAATGGAATGGTGACTACTGGATATATTACGTTATCTTAAGTGCGCCAACTCTGTTTTTTGGTTGGAAATATCTTAATCGCATCCCAGAATAAATAGAATATCTTTACCTTTCCTCTCTCTTTACGTGCCAGTGCACTTGCCCATGCCCGATGTCGTTTTGCTAATTCTTTGAACCAGTTCTCGATATTTTCGAGAATTGAATTCAACGCAGAGACGGAGAGACGGGGAGACGCAGAGAGGTTTTTTATATATGTATAAAACCTCTCTGCGTCTCCC
>JACDES010000169.1 GCA_013816265.1 Parachlamydiaceae bacterium
GTGTTGAATCTTTTGCGACACATCTAACAGTAGTTATTGGGGATACAAAATACACCCATTTAATAATGATTATATCGTGAAGCATTCCAGAGGCTCGTACAAATTAAACACAAAGACACAAAGACACGAAGAAAGCGCGCCACTCTTCGTGTCTTCGTGTCTTTGTGTTGAATCTTTTGCGACACATCTAACAGTAGTTATTGGGGATACAAAATACACCCATTTAATAATGATTATATCGTGAAGCATTCCAGAGGCTCGTACAAATTAAACACAAAGACACAAAGACACCAAGAAAGCGCGCCATTCTTCGTGTCTTTGTGTTTAATCTGTTCTATGACTAAAAAAGGCCTAAAATGTGGAATTTGGGATTTGTTATTTTTATAAAAAAAAAGGCACGTAGGTGAAAACCTACGTACCTTGGAAAATAGACTGGGAAATAAATATTATCTCTTAGAGAATTGGAATCTTTTACGAGCGCCAGCACGACCGTATTTTTTACGTTCTTTCTTACGGGCATCACGAGTTAAGAAGCCTTTGTCTTTAAATTCATGACGAAGAGACTCATCATTTTGAACGAGCGCTCTTGCCAAACCAAGACGAATAGCAACAGCTTGAGCTTCAATTCCGCCGCCTTTTACTCGAATGACCATATCGTAACGTCCATTTCCGCCGAGTTTTTCTAAAGGAGCTAAAATTGTTCTGCGCTGAATTTCAATAGGAAAATACTCAGAAAGTTCTCTTCCATTGATATCGATTTTACCTGTTCCACTTCTTAATCTGAGTGATGCAACAGATGTCTTACGTCTTCCGGTTGTAACTGTTTCTTCCAACATATTCCTCTTCACTTATAATTCTTAAATGTTAACTTGAATAGGTTGCTGAGCTGATAAATCGTGCTCTGCACCTGCAAATACGCGTAATTTTTTTAATTGTTGTCTACCTAGACGTGTCTTTGGCATCATACCCTTAATCGCATGCTCTATAATATATGCTGGTTTACGCTGCTTCATTACACGATAAGGAATCTCTCTCAATCCATTGATCGATCCAGTATAATAACGATAAATCTTTTGAGCTTCTTTCGCTCCAGTAACTTCAATCTTCTCAGCATTGATCACAATAACTCCATCTCCACAATCCATATAGGTTGTAAAGATAGGCTTGTGCTTACCACGGAGAATCTTTGTAATCTCAGATGTCAAACGACCCAATGTCTTTCCAGTGGCATCTAAAACGAACCACGATGGCTTTAAGTCACTTTTCTTTGGAATAAATGTTTTGTTTTGATTTTGCATGTCTTCGAACCTTGATGCGTTTTAATACCTAACTGGCCGAATTAAATAAGTAACCTCTGAGCCAATAATCGGTTGTCATGGCTTCATCAACCACATAACCAGTAATTATTTTTCTTATTGAGATCCACCCAAACTTAATCGAGCACAAATAATTATATACAAATAAGACGCAATAATAACAAGATATCGCCATTTCTGCCAAGCTTTTTTTCTGATATTCCTCCTAAAATATCATTATTTATCATCTTGCATGCTTTCATCCTACTTTCAAGTTGAAATAAAGATCTCATCTTTATTACAATAGATGTTTTACTAACTCAGGTTATAACCGATCTCTTTACCCAACTCTTTCTAATATTATGCGCCAACTCAAAAAATTCTATGTTCGCACCTATGGTTGCCAAATGAATGAACTCGACTCCGAGATCATGATCGGCCAACTCGAAAATCGTGGGCTCACCCGTTGCAATGATGAATATGATGCCGACCTTCTTCTATTTAATACGTGCTCAATTCGAGATCTGGCTGAACGAAAAGTCATGGGCAAATTGGGTCTCCTTGGCAGATCGAAAAAAGGTAATGTCATCATCGGGGTCACGGGGTGCATGGCAAATGCAAAAAAAGATGCCATCTTTCAAAAACTCCCCCATGTCGACTTTGTTTTAGGGACAAATAATATCCACGACTTGAATAATGTTCTCGACGAGGTCATCTCAACAGGAAAACAGACAATCAGAACAGATGATCAGTTTGAAGTCGAACTCGATTATTTAGGCGCTAAACGTGACGATAAAGTTAAAGCCTATGTGTCAATCATCAGGGGCTGCGATAAATTTTGCACATATTGTGTCGTCCCCTATACACGTGGACAGGAAGTATCTCGTTCCCCAGAAAATATCTTAGAAGAATGCCGTCTCTTAGCTTCTCAAGGCTATAAAGAACTATGCCTCTTGGGACAAAACGTGAATAGCTACGGAAAAGATAAGCCAGAATGGAATACTCTATTTCATGATTTACTCTATGAAATAGACAAAATTCCCGGAATTGAGAGAGTGCGATTCATGACAAGTCATCCTGTAGATATCACGAAAGAGCTAATGGAAGCGACGCGTGATCTTAAAACACTTTGTGAATTTGTCCATTTTCCCCTCCAGGCCGGATCCAACCGCATATTAAAGAAAATGCATCGCATCTATACCGTTGAAGACTATCTTGAAAAAGTTAGAATGTTCCGCGAAATACTTCCTACAGTGACTCTCGGTACCGATATCATTGTTGGTTTTCCTACAGAAACTGATGCTGAATATGAAGAAACATATCGTCTTTTAAAAGAAATCGAATATTCGGTTGCATTCCTATATGCCTACAGTCCTCGAAAAGGGACACCTGCAATGCGATGGAACGATGATATCCCTGAGGAAATTAAACAGGAACGTCTTCAAAAATTAATGGATCTTCAAGATGGTATTTATGCGAAGCAGCGTCAATCCTTCCTAGGTAATACCGTAGAAGTACTTGTCGAAAGACGCTGCTTCAAAGATGATGCCTTACTTAAAGGTCGGACTCGATGCTGGAAAAATGTTCTTTTTCCAGGAAACGATGATCTAATTGGATCCATCCAACAAATCTCTATTCATAGCTATACAAATCAAACGCTATTAGGCAATATTGTTAATTAAACTCAAAAAATTCCTTAGGATATGTCAATGAAGGAGTCATATCAATATCTAAGTTATTAAAAGCATCAGGAATGGGACTCATTGCACGTTCCAAGTTTAATTGCATCAATTGCTGGTTTGAAAATGCTTCAAATTTTTCAATAGAAGAATTTAACACACTAGCAGGCCATTCTTCAGTTCTCGCAGGAGCTTTTTCACGTCTCAATTTTTTTGCAGGCGGTTCTTCTGTTTTTAAAGATTCCGAATCACTATCTATTGAAGTATCACTAGAAGATCTATGTCTTTTATGGTGAACATGTATTTGGAGTTCTGCGGTTTTTTGTGAAGGTTTTGCTAAACGAGAAGATCTGCGCGAACCTTGTGTTCTTAATGATGCTAATGAAACAGCAGAAGCAGTAGAGGCAGTAGAAGCCACTGAAACGGGAGATAGTGGGGGTATTGGTGTTGAACTACGAGATTCTTCCGAATCTGAAAGCTCCGCAGACAGAATAGGAGGTTTAGCCGACTTGGGGAGTTTAGCAGCTTTTATTGGTTTTGAAGTAGATCCCGCTCCTGCTCCTGATACTTTATTTTTTAAATGCATATGCCAGTGATTTTTTATCATATTATCAGGTTTTTTTAATCTTTCCCTGAGTACAGACCAATTCGTTCCATGTTTTAATACGTAATTAGCTATTTCATCACTCTCACTTTTAGTAATTGGAGTTTTATCATACTTGGGATCTAAATGATTTGTATATCGTTCCCTAATTTGTTTAGATAAATATTTTGCTGTAAATTTATTATTAAATTCACCACAAATTTTTGAAAATATGCGCTTTTCACCTTCTAACTTAAATTTATTAAATAAATTAATAACAAAATTATCTTTCTCAGGAGTCCAATTAGCTCTTTCATGCGATTTAAACTTGGGTTTTTTAGATACTTCTTCTGTCGATAGTTGTGCTCTTATTGATTGTATTGATGACGTCATAAATTTTCCTTACTATTTTATTTTATTAAACTAATAAATTAGAGAAAAATTGTTAAATTTTTGTAAACTTTATGTAAAAAGATTATTAATTTCCAATTTGATTTCTATTTGTTGGCTTACTTTGTGAAGTTAAGCAATAAACAAATCCCTAAAAGGAGGGTATTATGGCTGGTATTTCAGGTGGTGGTTTATCTCCTTTTGAAGCAGATAGAACTTCAACAGATGAATTGAAGGTGGACTTATCAAAATCTTCGAGTAAGTCAAGGGCAAAAAAATTAGCCTGTGATTCGGATAAAACATCAAAAGCAACCGATTCATTCAAATCAATTCACTGGCACAAAATTGCTAATATGCTCGAAATTGAAATTTTGGATAAGAAAAATAGCTTTAAGGAATTAGTGGAAACATGTCGTGAAAAAAACGAATCTATTATTCACGTCTTTGAGGAGTGTTTAAAACCTGGAATGATGAAAGGAGCTCTTTCTTTAGAAAATTTACCATTAATCAAGAAAAAAGAACTTTCTAAAGAAGAAGTGATAGAATAGTATTGGACTTTGAAGAAATATATCAGCGAACACGGTAACGAAATGGGTTTACAATTATCCGTTGCTTACGCTAAAGACCCTAAAGCGGTCCGAAACTCACATAGGTTACACTTTAACACAACCACATAGGTTACACATTGTTTATATATATTTAAATTTTAAAAAACGCATAGTATTTCTTTTAAAACTGTAATCTGCTCTTTTCAAAACACATTAATTTATCA
>JACDES010000086.1 GCA_013816265.1 Parachlamydiaceae bacterium
TGTAAGGGCAATCATTAAGGGCACCGCCCGGTGCAAGAAAAATGCATGCCGGTAAATATAGGGAATTAACCCTATTGCGATAACAGGGAGGGGCTGGCGAAAGCCTGCCCCTTACCTACTAAACGCTACGCGTAGCTTCAAGAAATATTTATGCTGAGATTTCCAAAGCTACGCAAAGCGTTTGGAGTGCGAAAGTCCTCTTTCGCTTTGTTATAAAGCGCCATATTTGTCTACATGTAATTGACGCTAACCTTTAGGGCTTATAAAAAAAATACTAATTCAAATCGATGTATAGAGTTTTGGATGGTGTTAGGGCCTTAATGTCAATTTGTGATAACTCACTTATTGCTGCCCCATCACCTTCTTCTAGAACAATTTCATTCAAAGCTATGGAGCCAGCTATTACTTGAATCCATCCATGACGACCCTCAGCTAATTCTCTATTTAATGAATAATCTTTTTCAAGATATGATAAATACACTTCTACATCTTGATGAATAATCAGAGAGTTCTCTTTTCCATCCTTAGAGGCAATCAAGCATAACTTATTATTTTTTGATGAATCAGGAAAAAATGATTTCTGAAAACTTGGCTTTAGTCCTTTTGAACTAGGGATAATCCAGATTTTGAGAAAATGAACATCATCTTTATCCGATGCATTTATTTCACAATTCGAAATACCACTTCCTGCGCTGACAAGCTGAATATCTTCAGGAGATAATATAGAGTCATTTCCAATATCATCTTGATAGGCTAAACTACCTTTCAAAACAATGGAAATCATTTCCATATCTTTATGAGAATGCACCGGAAATCCTACTCCTGGAATCACTCGATCTTCATTAATAACCCTTAATGATCGAAATTTGACGTAATTTTGATCGTGGTAATTTCCAAAGGAGAATGTATGAAAAGTTTTTAACCAACCATGATCAAAATACCCTCTTTCATTCGACTTACGAATCCTAATAGCCATGATCGCCCCATTAATAGATGATTTATAACCTGAGTTTTGTTTAAGAAAATGATATGCAAAACATTCTTTAATTTCACCTATCCAAGCTTATGATTTTCACACTATTGCGCAAACCTTACATTTAATTAATATACTAGCGATTTTAATTTTATCAATTAACTAAATGTGATTTTTTTGTTATAAGCAAGATATTTAATGAATTAAATTATCATAAATTGTATAATTAACATTTTTAAATTCGATAGAACACGAGACGACTATGAGTAACCCCAATCAGCAATTAGAAGAAGCCTGCGCTAATAGACGCACTTTTGCGATTATTAGCCATCCCGATGCCGGAAAAACAACGCTTACAGAAAAACTCCTTCTCTATTCGGGTATGATTCATACTGCAGGTATGGTACGGGGCAGAAAAGGAAGAAAAGCAGCTGCTTCAGACTGGATGGCAATGGAACAGGAACGAGGCATCTCGATTACTGCCTCTGCAATGCAATTTACTTATAAAGACACAATCATCAATGTTTTAGATACTCCTGGTCACGAAGACTTCTCAGAAGATACTTATAGAACTCTCACAGCCGCCGATTGCGCAATCATGGTTATTGACGCTGCAAAAGGTGTTGAAAGACAAACACGTAAGCTTTTTGAAGTGTGTCATCTAAGAAAAATTCCGGTCCTCACATTTATTAACAAAATGGATATGCCAGGCAGAGACCCTTTGGATCTCATGAATGAAGTCGAAAATGTTCTAAATATCCACTCTTCTGCAATGAATTGGCCTATTGGTACAGGAAAAGAATTTGTTGGTGTTGTGGATCGTATTACTCAAGAATGCTTATTCTTTTCAAAAACTTCCGCAGGGGGTGCTCAAAGGGCAGATATTCTTCGCCTTCCTCTCCATAGCGTTGAAGCAAAAAAGAAATTAGGCGAAGAAAAATACGAAGCTCTTCTTCAAGAATTAGACCTCTTGGAAATTGCAGGTAACTCATTTGATAAATACAAATTTTTAAAAAGCGAAGTCACTCCAATTTTCTTTGCTTCAGCCCTTACAAACTTTGGTATCGAACCCTTTTTCGATGCCTTTATTCATTTGGCACCTTCCCCACGATCACGTTTAGCGAATAAAACTAATGGGGACGAAATCGAAATAGATCCAACACAAGACAACTTCAGCGCTTATGTTTTCAAGTTACAAGCAAATATGGATAAACGTCATCGCGATAGTATGGCATTTTTAAGAATCTGTTCAGGGCGATTTGACCGAGATTTAGTTGTAAAGCATCATCGATTAGGACGCGAAGTACGTCTTTCAAGACCACACGGTATGGTAGCAGGAGAAAGAACAACTTTAGATATTGCCTATCCTGGCGATATCGTTGGCGTCATAAATCCAGGCGTTTTTGCAATCGGAGATACTATTTCCTTAACAGGTGGATTTAATTTCAAACCCCTTCCCCAATTCCAGCCAGAGATTTTTGCCCGCGTTCACCCTAAAGATATAGGTAAACGCAAATCTTTTGATAAAGGGGTTTTGCAGCTAACAGACGAAGGAACTATACAACTACTACGCCCTTTTGATTTAAGTGGTGATTTAATTTTTGCCGCTGTTGGACAATTACAATTTGAAGTCATGCAATATCGATTAAAAGATGAATATAATGTTGAGACAGTCGTTACTACTCTTCCATATCATTGCAGTGCATGGCTGCTTGGAGATCTTAAAACCTTCAAAAAAACAACCAATTCACTTGTCGTCCAAGATCGCTTTGACAGACCTATTGCTCTATTTAGCGAGCAATGGGAAAAGCAATATGCTATGAAGCAGAATCCTGAACATCAATTGGTGGATATCCTGTCCTAAATAAAAACAAAACAGAACTTATTTTATATAGTTTAATATAGAGGTAATATGTTATCTAAATTTTTTATAATTATTTTTTTTGGCCTTCTAACTTTTCAACCACCTATGCATTCTGAAGAACCCCCAGAAGTATTGATAATAAATATGGAAGACAAATCTGCACTTCCACGAAACTTCCGTTGTGCTTCTTCCCCCTTCATTAAATCGTCTACAAAGCCAATACCAAGCAATTATGGTCTTGAAAAATTATCTATCTCAGGCAGTTCGCAATTTTCAGAAAAAGCCTTAGAAGCAATCGTCAACAAGGTAGAAACAAAATCTCCGATATATATATTAGATCTCCGACGCGAGTGTCATGGTTTTGTTAATGGCTCAGCAATTGGTTGGTATGGAATTAAGGGATGGGCAAATCTTGATATGGACCTCAAAGCAATCTTGAAAAAAGAAAATGAAAGATTAAAAGAACTATCCAATCAAGTAGAGGTATCTCTTCATAAAGTCATCGAAAAAGATATTTATGGTGAAAAGCTACCTAAAACTAATCCAATTTCTGTCGTTATTGAATCTGTTCAATCAGAAAAGGAAATTGTCACAAAAAACAACTTAAATTATTATCGAATTCCTGTCACAGATCACTGTGGACCATCAATAAAAAATGTTGATACATTTATTAAATACATCAAATCGCTTCCCGAAGAGCGATGGATCCATATGCATTGTACCGCAGGTGTAGGCCGCACGAGTACTTTTATGGTCATGTATGATATGATGCTAAATGCAAAACATGTTAGTTTCGATGATATATTAGAAAGACAAACACTAATTGGTGGATCAGATTTAAGTGATATCAAGTCAGATTCACTCTGGAAATCACCATATGCTCTTGAAAGATTTCAATTCTTGCTAAATTTCTATGATTACTGCCTCTTCAACCAAGATAACTATGAGTCAAGTTGGTCGGAATTCATGAAAAACAAGGCGTATTAGAAGTCCCTAATAGTTGAGGTAATGATTTTAAAAATTCAACACAAAGACAAAGAGGGGGTGACTTCTTTGTGTCTTTGTGTTTAATTCTCACTCAACTAATACAATCGAGTTTAGAAAATTCAACTCTTAAGACTCTATGGAGTTTCCTCTCTTCGTGTCTTTGTGTCTTTGTGTTTAATTCTCACCCAACTTATACACAATGAGTTTAGAAATTTCAACACAAAGACACAAAGGCACGAAGATATGAGCCACTTAATAGTTTTGTTTTATATTTCATTTATTCTTTCACGACAAGTCATCAGAGCCATATTTATAAAAATAGATTGGCGTCGCATACAGATCATTCAATTTTTTTGTAAATTGAGGTGTCCAACCGGGTATTGCAAAAGCATGACTAATGACAATAGTACCTGGAGTTAGCTCTTTCTCAAATTTATCTTTCAATTTTTTCATCGCCCCTGGATACAGATAACAAATTACCAGTGAAACATCTTCAAAAGACTCCTTGAAAAAATCTTTTCTTAAAATAATCAAATTATTATTTTTCATTACTTTATGAAAAATCAATGATACCAACCAAGGTACAATTGAAATTTCATAAGCAATGACATGACAATTAGGCAATTTTCTTGCTATGGCAATAGCTAAAGACCCCCAACCTGATCCCAATTCTAAAACATTACCAGAGGTAGTTTCAGGAATCATCTCAATAATAGCCCTAATGGCATCTGGAGAACTTGGGGTTGGGGTGATACCATATTTTAAAGAATAATATGCTACGGATAGGATTATCAAAAGAATACTAATGATAAATACGATAAGCATAATTAAATTCCAAACAATAGATTACGCAACCTTTTTCAATACACTTTCTTCTTCTTCGAAAGACTCATCATCTCCGTCATCATCTTCGTCTTCATCACCATCATCGTCATCATCATCGTCATCATAATCATCGTCGTCATCGTAATCATCATCGTCTTCATCTTCATCTTCATCTTCATCTTCATCTTCATCTTCATCTTCATCATCACCATTATCTACAATAAAATTGGTCAATAATGGGAAGACAGCCTTCTCATTCATTAATAATTCACTAAGGAATAGATTTTCTAAATCATAACCTATGTTAATTTCTCTTCGTAACATTACAACTCCCTCAAAATTTAGGTTTACATTGATAAAATTATAATTTGCTAAAAACTGTGAAATAAATAAACAAAAAAAAGACACCTTTCGATTTTTTTTATATTACTAGCAAAAATTGTATTTTTTTTGGCATATTTAAAAATATTTCTTTGCTTCAGAAGTTTTATTAATTCAGCATACTTAAAGGTTACCGTATGCTCAAAACTCACAATTCATCCTATTTTTCTTTTGTTGCAGTGCAGGCTGCTTTGAAGGCAGGAGATATCTTACGTAAAGGTTTTGGAGAGATTCACCAAATAATAGCTAAACCCGGCCGTCAAAATATTGTTACAGAAATGGATAAGGCTTCAGAAGCATGCATTATAGATTTCATTAAGTCTCATTTTCCAACTCATTCTATCCTTGCAGAAGAAAGCGGATCGACAGGAGATATTACAGATAATATTGTTTGGATTATTGATCCGTTAGACGGTACAACGAATTTTGCAAGGCATATCCCATTGTTTACAATAAGTATTGCTGCATACTATCGTGAAGAAGGACTTTGTGGGGTGATTTATCACCCGATCACAAACGAACTTTTTGTGGCAGAAAAGGGAAAGGGTGCTTATCTAAATGGCAATAAGCTATCTGTTAGCAAAATATCAAATCTTGATGAAGCACTTATTGGCGGTGGATTCCCTAATAATATCGCTGAAAATCCTATTCCATACTTAAATCATTTTGCTAAATTTACCAAATTAGGTGTTGCAGTCCGTCATTTAGGGTCTGCCGCCTTGGCTTTAGCCTATGTAGCAGCAGGAAAATTAGATGGCTTCTGGTTAGATCATTTATACCCTTGGGATTTAGCCGCCGGAAAACTACTTGTAGAAGAGGCGGGCGGTAAAGTCACACGCTACAGTGGAAATCCTCATCAACTTCATGTCCCATCAGATATCCTAGCGTCTAATCAATTCATTCATCAAGATATGCTCAATCAAATAATTGATAAGACTACAGTATAACTCCATCGGTGCAACTTTATCCCTTGGTACTATTTGAAGAAACTGTTCCTGGACTTGTAGGCTCTCCTGAATGAGTCTTTTTTGCTTTCTTGCTTGGTCTTTCAGGACCTGAAAATTTTATTATCTCCTCATTTGCTTTTCTTTTTTCTACTTTGTCCGAGCCTTTATTATCTTCATTTTCAATATCCTGAATTTTTTTTGGTACAAACGTCTCTGGGGATTTAGATTTCGAGCTTTCTATTTCAGATACATTTAACCTGAAATTTGTTTTCCTCATAAGGTTGTTGATATAACTAAGGGGCTTGCGTTTCAATTTATTAAATTCACTTAAAAGCTGCTTCTCAGTTCTTCCGGGAAATAATTGAATTATTCTTGGCCAGTCTGGTGATGCTTTCTTACTTAATAATAATTTACCTTTAATATTTTCTTGTGCTGCCTTCCAAAGTTTTATAATTTCTGCCTCGGGCCATTTTCCCTGTTTTTTTGATGGAGTAGAATCTTCCGAATCTGAGCTAAATGAATCGATATCGGAAATCGAACCTTCATCTTGCGTAATTGATCCGACATTCAAAACTGGAGACGAAACAGTTAGTGATAAGCGAGGTCGTACGGAATGAGAAGTCATAAACACCTAAATTTTTCTAATTTATGAATGAAACAAATAAATAGGTCCGATAAAATTCAAAAATAACATTATACAGGCTAGTGACTTTTTTAGTCAGGCTATAATCACTATCAACAATTTTCTACTTCACAGAATTAACATAAGTTGTTTATAATTTTGTTCTTTAACATACCCATACATTGAAAACTAGGTCACCAATGAAATCATTTTTTTTTGAAAAAATTTGTATAACTATCCTTTTATCCACTACCCCAATTTTTGCATATCAACAAAATCAAGAGGATCAAATTCAATGTGAAAGTATTGTTGAGGTAGTAAAAATAGATTCTTTTAATCCTGATATAATAATTCAAAATCTTGCCTCTCTTACATTTCATATCGGGGAATTAAAGACTCATTCTCAAAATATACATCAACATATCGTCTTTGAAGAAAATGAAGTGGATCAACTATGGAATAATTCTTCCCAATTTTACTTACTACAACAATATAAATTATCTGATCAAGAAAGAAAAATTGAAGAATTTGATTTTGCTTATAAAGCTTATATCAACGCAATAGATTTAAGAACTAAAAATGAATCAATTCTTGCACAAGATCAACTCAACGAGGCCTTCAATATTGTTTCTACAATATGGTGTGAGGCTATCGATTTTGATTTGAACAGACCGAAGCAATTCGATCAAATAATTGATTCGAGGGCATTAAAGGGAAATATTTCATACGAAATTTCTAAAAACCATCATAACAAATCCGATCTAAGTTATCTCCCAAAGAGCATCCTTGATAAAATGTCACCATATATAATTTCCGAAGATCATCCAATGAAATCAAGACTCGATGCTATTTTTACAAAGAACCGTGTGACACAAAATGAAAAAGCATTTTCCAAAGCAGGTTTTATTCCTAAAGGAAAACCTGGTCTAAGATCATATGTTCAAGTTGCTAGTCATCCCAAACTACCTGGTTATTTAGTAAAGGTTTATTTCGATAATGAATTACGAGAAAAACAACATAAACCTAGTTGGAAGTGGCTTATACAGCGATGTCTTGGAGCAGAAAAAATTGATGAGATTATTAATAAGAAAAAATTAAAACACTTTTGCGTCGCAAAGAAATGTATTTATCCATTACCAAAAGAACCTACTCCTCCACTTACGGGCAAATATACAAGACACTTGGCTATCTTATTAGTGACAGATATGAAACTCATGAGTGAGAGGATAAATCTACAGGCATGGAAAGAAAAAATTACAACAAAACATCTAGATGAACTTTATACCATTATCAGCTATGCTAAAGGCTCTTCCTATAGACCTGACAACATCAATTACACAGAAAATGAGAAATTTGCTTTCATAGACACAGAATACCCAACTAAAGGACCAGATTTTGATCGCATAAGAAAATTTCTGAGTCACGATATGCTAAAATACTGGGATAAGCTTGTCAAAAATGGTGGTAAATAAACTATATTATTCAGATGCTCGAAGAATATCAGGATCTTCCTGAAGCCCCTCGGACACATATCCAATTACGGATTTATTTTGTTTGACAGCTGCCAACATCACATCTTTATCATGCTTTAGTCTTTTAGAAATAAAAAAGATTCCCCACCCATCTTTACTAATAGCGGCTAAAACTATTTCTTTGTCATCTAAAAATTTTTCATCCACATATTGAATTGCATCTCCGCGACTGCTGACAGCCTTCAAAACAACATCTCGATCATTCTTAATTCTGTCTGGAGCAAATATAATTGAACAGGGATTACTTGAAAGGGCAATATTAATAAATTCATCGTTCTCACGAAACTCGCTCGATACATACGCAAGAGCCAAACCATTATTTCTAAGTGCAGTCGTCACTATTTGTTTGTCGCCTTGAAGCTTAGTTGTGGCGTAAGCAAGCAAGCGACCGTTTATTGAAACCGCAAGCAACATCACTTCCCTATTAGATTGCAAGCTAAGATCTCTCCATAATCTTTCAAGTAATATTTCCAAAATCTTAGATTTAAATTTTGCAAGAAGACGTCCATTTACTACTTCGGAACTTTTAAATTGCTCATCTTCGAGTAGTTTGTGAAGTTGTTCAATCTCAGTTGCATCTTTACCTAAAGAATTAATAATGCGATCAAGATATTCTTTAAGGGTATAGGGATAAACAGTCTCAAAGTCCACGCCTTCTGCCTCAACAACAAAAGATTGCAATTCCTTCTGTGAATCATTGACAATCGTTGTATTATCTAATTTTGATGGAGCAGGGCTTGGTTTATTTTGGACAATAGGTGTTGAGTCATCATCTTCTATTTGCTTAACTTCATCTTCATTACTTGTTAAATCACCTAGATTTTCATCATGATCATTCTCTTTTTCTAAACTAATTTCACCTTGGTTTGATTCCGTGAGTTCATCTGGATGATTTTGTTCTTCCAATTCAATGTGCGTATTTTCTATGGGTTTCGGTAGGATTTCCAATTTTTCAATTAGTCTTAAGAAAGCTTTTTGTGATTGAAGATATTTCGCAACGCTAGGCTCATTTATCAATTTACCTGAAATAACTCGGTGACTATCGCGAAAAGACTTATCAATGACGGCTGCAAATTTGTGTTCTCTTGTCCAAACTCTTCGCCATGATAAACGGCATAAACTGTTTGAGCACTTCAAACTGCACAAACTCATTATGCTGATAAATGAAAAAAATATAGCCTTACAAATGTCAAGAGCTCTTTCAGATTTTGATGACAAGATTCGTTGCTTGATATAATATTGCTGCTCAGAAGAATGTAATGAAAATTCAATCTTACCAATATGTTCACAATTGATCATAAATATTTCTTTGTTAATATTATTTTTTTATTTATTACAACAATAAAACAAATATAACAGAACGGCACTTAAATCTTAACTGTTTTATTTTAAATAAATTTTAATAATTTATTTTTAATACTGTATCACACGAAAAAAATCATTACGGCAAGAAAAAACAAGGCTATGTTATTATTTCAATAATTTTGATAATCCTGATATAAAATTCAAAAAAAGCGGAATACGATGACATTGATATTCTCTAACATGACTGTAATGATTACCGGAGCAAGCTCTGGTTTTGGAGAATCCACAGCTAGACTATTTGCAAAATATGGTGCAAGATTAGTCATTATTGCAAGACGAAAAGATCGTCTAGAAAAACTCGCCAAAGAACTGTATAAAACATATCAAACAGAAAGTTTTATTCTTCCAATAGATATAACTGACTTTAAACTTGTTGAACAATCCCTCAATAATCTTCCAGAACATTTTGCAATCCCCAATATTTTAATCAACAATGCCGGAATGGTGCGTGGAATGGATAAACTTTGGGAAATAAATCCACATGAATGGAATGAAATGCTTGATTTGAATGTGAAAGGTGTTTTGAATATGACAAGATTGATTGTCCCAAAAATGCTTGCTTCTAATCGAGGTCATGTAATTAATGTCGGTAGCACTTCAAGTCACGGAACATATCCGGGTGGTGGCGTTTATTGTGCGTCTAAATATGCCTTAAAAGCAATGACAGATACCCTAAGAATGGAGTTAATCGCAACACCCGTACAAGTTTCAATGATATCTCCAGGTATGGCAGAAACCGAATTTAGTATCGTACGGTTTTCTGGGGATAAAGAAAAAGCCCATCACGTATACGATGGAATTGAACCATTGACTGCAGAGGATATCGCTGAGGCTATTCTATTTATCGCTTCAAGACCCTCCCATGTAAATATTGCTGACATTGTGATATATCCTAAAAATCAAGCATCTCCAACGATGGTACATCGTAAGATAAATAATTTGGCTTGAACAATTAACTTCGCGGCAAAATGAAAAATTATACTCATCAATTAAAAAAATCATATCTTACTTTAGTTTTTATTTTAGGTTGCTTGTTATTACATACTGATCTACATGCAATCCCAAAAGAAGTTCTATTAACAAAGGCTCAACAATTAGAAGAGAGTTTAATCGAATATTGGGGTGTTGATAAATATACTGCAGGATATATTAGAAACAAAATGACACCAATTCTAGAAAATACTGAATATCATTCAATTATTGATGATTTTGTTGAGAAATCTAAAAATTTACATATTGATTTCTCTAGTATTAAAAAGATTCCTGTAATACATCCTGAGGATGGTATCTATAAATCCCCCGAACAGCACGTTGTGTTATTTGAAAATCCTTATGTGCGTATTTTTTTAAGTTCGACAAAACCAGGAGTTAGGGAGCCTTTTCATATGCATGCTTGGAAAAGCCTAATGGTCATCATCAAACCAACAACATATGAAATCGAAACAATGGATGGATTAGTCACAACAGGATATTGGCCTACAGGAGTATATGAACTACCTCCAGAAGAATATTATGCATGTACAAATATTGGAAATAACGAAGACGAATGTTTACGTTTTGAAGTTAAGAATTAATTTAGACTGCAATGTGTTTGAGGTATACTGCAATCGGCATTAAACTTCGAATTTGGACCGAACCAAAGCCCATGCTTTTACCCACATTCACTAAGAAAAATGTTCCTTTTGTTAGGCCTGAAGGGCCGGTATGATATAGCCCAGGTCGCAGCGAAGCGGAGGCCTGGGACAGAACAAACAATATATTGAGTCCTGAAGGGACGGCACAATGACACGTGCATGATTGTGCCGTCCCTACAGGACTCAATTATTATTTTATATAGACCCAGGCCTCCGCTTCGCTGCGACCTGGGCTATATCATGCCGGCTCTTCAGGCCTAACACAAGGAACATTTTTTAAGAGAATGTAGGTAAAAGAGTGGAAAAGGAAAAAACTATACGATTAGTTTTTTCTCTTATTTTGACAGCATCGACTAAAGTACCGATGGAAAATCGTAATCAACGATAGCTGTGCCAGGCACAGCAATCTTCGCAAAAGCAAGAGGACCGACAATAAATAAACCACACAAGTGTGTGACACCAAATTCAATTAAAATTTTCATTGTTTTTTCTTGTTTATTCTTAAGCCTTTCTAATTGAGGGATAGATTCGGTATCCAATTTATTCTTTGCTAAGAAAGCTCTATTCAGAGTCGCCCACGAAACAGAATGAAGATCTAGTGTCATAGCGTATAATTTAGGATCTCTTTGTAGAATAACACTTTTATAAACTATTTCTAATCGATCATTGCAAAGATTTCTTATTTTCTTGCTTGTGCTTGAAAAAATTAAAAATTCTCTAACATTCAAATTATTAGCAATTAATCTAATTAGTGGATCATGTATAGAAAAACGGCCTATGCTGCTATATTGAAGTTCCTCTTGAGGTATATTATCAACCCAGGGAATCACTTGAGTAGTTACGTCCTTCCTCTGTAATAAATCCATTTGTTTTTTTGCAAGTGCTGTGATCTGTTCGCCACTGGATATAAGAGCTTTAGAATTTTTTTCTGCAAGTTCCTTACACTCACGAAGTAATTCTGAAATAGGTATCCTAGGACAAACCCCGCTTGTTTGTTGCATAATTTTTCCTTTTTTTAATTTTTTACTGCTATAACTAGTCCCATTCCGGCAAGCGCAGTCGCACCGAAAGATGCAACAGTCGTTGCAGTTGTTGTAGCTCCAGCTATCGCAGGTAAAATAGTTCCACCTGTTAGGCTAATGGCAACAATAGCAACAACTCCACCCAATATTTTTTTGTTAGATGATGTAACTTCTTCTATTTTATCACTAGCTGACTGCAAATTTTGGCTCAAATGCTTAACAATTTTCTGCGTACCAACGTCTTGATTTAGGATTGTATTTGCTTGCTGAGCTATTAATGCATCTTTTTCCTGAATTGTAGCATCTCTCTCTACTACTGTTTGATCAGCAACTTCCAATCTGCTTTTTGTTTTATCACTATCACGGTGCATATCTGCTATTTGGTTATCTTGTCTTTGGATTGTCTCCTGGTTTTTTAGCATTTGAGTTCGTAATTGTAATAATTGATCATAAAATGCAGATTCATCTACATGGCTCATCGATACAGACATAATTTTTCTCCTAAAAATATTTATTTTTTATTCATTAGCAAATCATTGCCAATCACTTCCTATCATCTATAACGCGTCGATCACTTCGATAGACTTAACAAGTAATGTTGCTATTTTATATGCAACACCAGCCTCAACCACCTTTTGATTTAATAACTCAATTTGTCGATCATTCTCATTTTGCGTATCCCTTAATCTATGTTCTAAAGCAATAGTATTCTTTGTTAATTCGTTCAATTTTTTCTTTTGCTGTTTCGATTTTTCCTGTTCTTGTTCCAAATCCATCTCGAGATTTTCAACTTCTCTAGAAAGTTTTTCACTTTCAGCCCTAAGATGAATGATACTTAAATTCCTATATTTTAATTCATCTGTTATGTACTTATTCGAATGTTGAAATTCTTTTATCATTTCATTGATATCAATTTTTTCGGTTCTTTTAGCCCCTAATAGTAATAGTCTGTAATCGGTATGGGTTGTATGAACAAGATGACCTTTGTCTTGAATTTTTGGAACCAACTGTAATTGCTGAGTAACTTTTTTTTGTAACATTACATCGTAATTGTTTTTAAGCGAGTGAATGTATATGCTAGTTATATCTAGGATCACGTTTCCGAAGATTTTAAGCTGATTAAGCAAAAAAAAGGGCTGCTTTTGAGCAGCTTCCTTGGAATTACGAAGTAGCACATCCAAAGGCAAGGTAGGCTCTGCAACGATTGTTGGTTGCATAATAATAAAGTACCTTCTTAGAGAATATCTAGAAGAAGCAACGACTTTTCCATTTTTTGTTTTCATCATCACTTGGCCGACAGTTTTTTCTGTACCGTTACTTGTTATGGCTTTGAAGTGGTCAACTCCATGGCAGTGCGAAAAATTAAATTTATGAAGATATCCTTTGTAGTTAATTTCACACTTAATATCAATATATTTAGAACGAGAATTAGCTACTTTTTCACCATCATCTAAAAATTCAAAGTCAAATTTAGTAAATAAATTCTCTTGAAATAAATCAGTAAACACCTTTGTAATTTGATTACCTAAACTTGCATTCATTAACTTTTGATTCAATACCCATATTTGGAGATCTCTATCCTCAATCATATAAAGGAGGTTATTATTTAGATATAGATTCTTTAGAGCCAATTCGTTTATTTGTTTTACAATTTTTTCAGTTAATTCTTTTTGTTGTTTTATCTTTCTGACTAGACTTCGAATTTTGAGAGAATGATTTTCATTTTTAACTATTAAGTCTACACCCATCAATGTTGTATTTTCTAATTGTGCAAATTGATGCTTTATCCCATCTTTAAGTTGTGCGATAAATTCATTTAAATCCAATTTTTTGGGTTTCTCGGTACCTAAAAGTTGCTGTCTATGATCAGGATAAGAAGGGATAATTGTTGAGGCTTGTAAAGGGGTAGAAGTTATAATAAATCACCTTATTTTTAAGCATAAAAAAGAAAAAATTCATTTTGAAAAATTCAATGCCTACACATTAGTACAAATTAATGATTAATGTAAAGATCACTTTCTTTAAGTAAATTTAGGATGAGATCATATAGGGACTTTTCTTCAGGGAAATTTGATCTTAAAACAGTTTGACGATTACCTTCCAACCAGGCATTACCTTTGAATAAAAAGCAGGCCAATTGCTTAAGCTTGCTCATTCGATTTCTCACAGGCATTTGTGCTGGGATATTTTCCATGTATACTTCAAAGAACCGAACCAAATGTTCCCAGGATCTTTTGTAGGGTTTATTTGCAAAATGGCATCTAATTTCTTGAAAAATAAATGGATTAATTGCACTTCCTCTTCCAATCATTAAGCCATCACAATTTGTTTGCTGTAACATTTTCACAGCATCTTGAACAGTAAGAATATCGCCATTCCCAATAACTGGAATGCTCAATAATTGCTTCGCTTCCGAAATTAACTCCCAACGAGCTGGCGCAACATATCCATCAGCTTTCGTGCGTGCATGTAATGTGAGAAATTTTATTCCACTTTCTTGAGCAGCAAGCAAGTTTTCTTTAAAAAGTGATGTATCATCAAAACCGGCTCTTAATTTTGCCGTCACAGGAATATCAACGGAATCAACCATCGCTTTAGCGACTTTATACAGATGATTAGGCTCTTTTAAGAGACTCGAACCTGCTCCTCTCCCTGTCACCGTATTGGAGGGACATCCACAATTTAAATCGACTCGAGGTGCTCCCCTTTTGACAATTTCATGGGTCATATCTGCCATTAATTCAGGATTCGATCCCATTATTTGTGCCGCTTGAGGAATAGGATCCGTCTCCCCTGCCACAAATCTCTTAGCAAGACTTTTCACATGTCCATTCGCAGGAACCCTCAGAAATTCGGTACAGGATTCATCAAATCCACCAATGGACGTCATCGCTCTTCTGAAAGCTAAATCGCCAAGCCCTTCCATTGGCGCAAGAAGAAGATAGGGGCATCCATGTTCATTTTTAGGTAAATAATTCATCGAAATATGTCTATAAGTTGCTTGCTACTAGTTATTTCAAAATAACAATTAAAATTAATAATTAGATTATTATAAATTCATAGCTGGATTATTACAAGAGTTATATATATGAGTAAACATTTCCAGAAATTAAAGTTTACCTGTGCGTGAAGGCGAGCCTCTTTGGAGGAAAGCGTGAAATCTAGGCATTTAGACAAACATGGCGCTTTATAACAAAGCGAAAGAGGACTTTCGCACTCCAAACGCTTTGCGTAGCTTTAAGAAATATATATGCTACAGATTTCCAAAGCTACGCGTAGCGTTTGG
>JACDES010000170.1 GCA_013816265.1 Parachlamydiaceae bacterium
TCCGCATAGGTAGGCTTTGGTTTAGTATGTTTAATACCTCCTCATCCGTTTGATTGACTTAGTTTAATATACCCGCGATTCGCGCGGAGTGCGAAAGTCCTCTTTCGCTTTCCTTTTTTGCTACAACCTCTTATTTATACAGCAATAGAATTCAAAACGGTGAATTATTATGGAAAAAAAACTCAGCAATAAGGTTGCATTAGTAACTGGCGGTTCAAGAGGTATTGGAGCAGCGATAGCCAAACGTCTTGCACAAGATGGTGCAGATGTAGCTTTTAGTTATTCATCATCGCCAGAGAAGGCACAGATCGTTGTCGATGAAATTAAACGTGAAGGCGTTCGAGTAGAGGCCTTTAAAGCTGATCAAGCAGATATTCATCAAGTTGAAGAATTAGTGAAAGCTGTTGTTAAAAAATTTGGACGCCTTGATATACTAATCAATAATGCCGGTGTCTTTGTTGGCGGTTCTGTAGATGACGTTTCGGCCGATATTGCTGCGTTTACTCGTCAACAAATGATTAATGTTACTTCTGTCGCAGTAGCTGTGCGAACGGCGGTAAAATTTATGGGTGAAGGAAGCCGTATTATATTGATAGGCTCTATTTATGGTGAACATGTACCTTATGCCGGTACTGCAGATTATAGCGCAACGAAATCAGCCCTCATAGGATATGCTAAAGGATGGGCTCGGGATCTCGGTCCTAGAAATATTACTGTAAATATCGTACAACCTGGTCACATCGATACAGATATGAATCCAGACAACTCTGAATTTTCTAAACTTGTAAAACTACAATTAGCCCTTGGGCGTTATGGTAAACCAGAAGATATCGCGGCAGCGGTTGCATTTTTAGCTAGTCCCGAAGCCTCCTATATTACAAGTTCTATATTAAATGTTGATGGCGGATTTAATGCGTAATTACTATGGCTCATGTTTGTACCTAGAGTGTGTTGATTAATCCTACGGCTTTACAGCAACCACTTCTATTTTTATATGACGAATAGGAATGGATCCATCTGAATATGGGGGATCATTCAAAATCATTTGATCCGCAACTTCTTCAATAAAGTTTGCTTGGAGATCAGGTTTAAGATGATCAATAAAGTTAACTAAAGGCTTAATCCAGTCTATTAAAGCTTTTTTGCTCTTATAAACAGTTATGCTTTCAGTTTCTACAATCGATTGAATATCAAGTTTTGCTTCTTTCAATAATTCTATATACTCACTTGAAGTAAAATATACTCTTTCTTGTTTAAAGACAGGAAAGTATTCTGACCATTTTTTGGAATTTGCAATTTTTTCGGAAAGGGTTGCTAAATTATTTGGTGCTTTTCCAGGAAGTACTAAGAGCATTGCACCATTTTGTTTTAAACATTCTTTCATCGAATTAATGGCATGCTTCTGATCTAAAACCCAATGTAGGGTGCAAAAAGAAACGACTTTGTCAAACTGTCCTCTAAAAGGAATGTTATTTGCGTTGCCCTGAAAAAATATGAGATTTTCATTTTTGGATATTAATGAGGCTTGTTTAATCATTTTTTCTGAGATATCCATTCCTACAGCAATTCCTTGTGAAACTTGGTATGCAATCAATGCTGTAATTTTTCCATCACCACAACCCACATCTAAGACTTTATCATTAGGATTAAATTCGAATCTCTTTAGACTTTCTATAGCCCAGTCCCACTGTAATCCTGAATTTTTCTGATAATCAGCTGCAAGTGAAATCCCTTGACCGGCTGTTATGGTAATTTGAAAACAACAGAATAAGAGCGTAAATAGTGTTCTGAGCATAGTGACCTCGTGGTTGTGTAACGTGAACTTTGGGTTAATATTTAAATAAATGACTTATGCAACAAAATTAAATTTTGTCATCCACTTTCAAAAAAATCAAGTTATTAAATTCGGTAATAAATTTTAAAGACTCGCCAAGTTTATCTTGTGCCTAAGGATCAGTCCCTTTTTCATCAATTAATAAGCTATCCAGAATTATTTTTTTTGATTAGGCGGGGTGTGTAGATGACATAGATTGAACTAACCTTAGTAATGGTAAAACATTAAAGCTATTTAAGAAAGAATATCCTGAAGCACATGTCAATTTCTATTTAGGAAAAAATGGAGATATTAAGCAGATGATGAAAATGGGTGTCATCGACTTTGGTATTGGGCCTGATGAAGAAGATCTTGAAGGTTTGGAATCATACGTGATTCATGAAGGCGTTTTCGGTTTATATGTTTCTTCTACGATAAAGAAAAAGGAAATTTCGAACTTGGGTTTTATATTAGCTGAAGGGGAATGTAAGGATACAGTTTTTTTTAGGGAAGCTTATTACAAAAAATTTGCTGAGGCTCCAAAAAGTACCCTTAAGGTTAGTAGCTGGGAAATAATTGCTAATTTAACCCTTGAAGGATTGGGGATCGGGTATTTTCCTGATTATATTGCGTCACGAAATAAAGAAAAGCTTCGGCAATATGATTTAGGGATAGCTGAATTCCCATATCGAATCTGTGCATTTTTCCCAAAAGGAATGAAAATACGAAAAAGTAGTGAAATTTTTCTTTCACATTTTAAAAAAACATAATCTTGATAGACGTTTTTCCTAATCTATTTAAGTCTAATTAATAGATGGGGAAATATGAAAAACTCTTCCATAATCCTTATCGATAATATTGCCTTCAGGAAATATATAGGGTACGGGTTCCCATTTATCTGTTTTATGATAAAAAACTTCTTTTTCCATATATTCAGTTCTTTCTTCCAGGGGAACGAAATTTTCATGATAAAGTATAAAAAGATAAAGACCCTCTTCAGAAAGATTTGCCAATTTCTTCAGCATTAAACGAGTATTTTCACGAGAATTTATTGACGAAGAAAAGTGATCTCCTGCCATTCGGTTATGATATAGAGAAACCTCAGGATTTTTTAGATGTGCGCTTGTGTATTTAGTTTTTCCAAATTTTGAAAGTGTTTGTTCAGAGTTAATCTGCTGGTAATCCCCAGAGACAGCCTCAATAACAATGGAGTCATATCCTTTAGTTAGTGCATATTCCATAAGTTTTTGGGTTGCAAACTCTGCATATTCTTCATAAAGATCATTCACATGAAATACGCCCACATCACCATAACGACTGATAAGCTGATCTAAGGTCCAAAAAAGAATACCGTATTGCTCTTGGGCTTTATAGTCATTTCGACCGACCTCTTCAAGCTCATCGATATAATTTTTTTCATTCGAGACCTCTTCAAGCTTCATAAGAACTGTCTTAGATTGAGAAGCCTTGGTGTGTCCATCTGGACCATAATTGCCAGCTCCAAGTTCAAGATGAGCCCACCCATTAAGGCTTTCAAGTTCGCATGAGAAGAGAAAAGTAGAAAAACAGGTTACGAATAATAGCAATCCATAACTTATTCGGCGCAAGTAGTTCATTTTAATTATCCTTAGTCTTTGATGCTAAATTTTCGATTTTCCATGATCCAAAAGATAATGGAGGTGGTGTAGGAGAAGAAAATAGCCGTACGATAAACCATTTGTTATGATACATTTCAGCATATTTCATCTTTAATATTTCATCTGCAGTGCGTCCTAAAGGATCTTTTATTGAACTGTCAGCTCCACAATAAATTAACTTTTCATAAACAGAAAATTTTCCACGATAGGCGGCAAGATGAAGTGCTGTTAGACCACGTCCATCCAGTTCATTAAGATCAACTTTTTGTGAGGCTAAAAATGTAATAACATTTAAATGACCATATTTTACAGATGCGCGTAAGGGAGTTTTTCCGCGAAAATCCTTCTCATCAAGTTTTGCACCATAAATTTTAAAATTTGTTAACATCTCCAAATTGCCATGATAGGCTGCCCAATAGACTGGAGTTTGACCTCTTATATCTTTAGCCTCGACATTTCCGCCATCGGCGATTAATCGCAAAGCTCCCTTCTGGTTATTTCCAAGAGTGATGGCGTGGAGTGGAGTAACTTTTTCTAATGGTTCAACTTTATCTGCAATATTATCTAGATCTGTAGAATTTGCATCAGATCCATGCCGAACCTTGTCTAAGTATTTCGGCCAATCTATTTTTTTATGTTGTTTGGGATACGTATTAGGAACAGGATGTGGGGAAAGGGTAAGTTTTGGGATCTGTTTTGAGGGTTCATAATAGGCTTGTAAGACACGATTTTTAATATTCTGTATTTTCATAATTAGTTGATTGCTGATGTCACGAAAAACATTAAAAACACCATTACAGGCCTGTGTGAAACTATTTAAAGTTATACTCATCTTCCACCTCTATTTTATTGTCGTATTTGTTTAATTGTATATTCAACAGATCATAAAATTTGGCATTTTTCTTTCTTAAATGCATTAAAAATATGTTAGAATTAGAATAAAAAATCACATGATAAATTTTTTCTTTAACGGAGAAAAATATATTTGTATTAATCTTTTTTTGATTTATCAGTAAGTTAATTTCTTTTACTAAATAAATTAACTCTTTTTATTGGGTTATATGTGTATCGTATATAAGAAAGGGGCTGTAGCAAAAAAGGAAAGCGAAAGCCCTTTTTCTCTTTCCTTTTTTGCTATACCACGTTCGGGTAGCTTGTTAATTTTTTTGCGCGTGAAAGCTCCCGCGGTTGAGCGATCGTAAGTCACCCAATATTAGTAATATGGGGTGACTTACGAT
>JACDES010000171.1 GCA_013816265.1 Parachlamydiaceae bacterium
ACTATTTTGGCACCGCCCGGTACGAGAAACACGTACGCCGGTAAATATGGGGAAATGACCCCATTGCGATAACGGGGAGGGCAGGCTAGGCCTGTTCCTTACCCGCTGAAAGTCCTCTTTCGCTTTCGCTTTTTGCTAAAGCCCCTTTATTATTTTGACATCATTGGTTATGGAATGATCTCCCAGGGAAAGCAAGGGCGAAGAAGCTTTACAAATTTAGAACTTTATTTTTTTCGATATTTTTCATTATTTTCTTGAATTCAATCGACAGATACACTAAATGCGCTTTTAATAATTTAAAATTCAATAAAAAGCATAAATAGCACTCTCTAAAATACTACAAACCACACAAAAATAAAATAACAATATTTCACGGTAGTGTCAAATGTTTGTATGAACAAATAGACAATTCCGAATTACTCTTGAGAATTATTTTTTTGATTAAATAGAAAATTTAGTGGTAAGTTATTTCTTTATGGGGATTTTTAAAGTATAAGAAATGATGCACTTTTTCTTGCATTGACATTTATATAAAAGCTTAAAATTCAAAATTTTATAAATACAGTAGTTAATAATTTTATTTTGAAAATAATATTTGCATTTAAAATATTTGAGGTTTAAAAACTAAGGAAAGGAGTTATGTATGATGAGACCAATATACACTTATTGGCAATTATCGAGCCTTTTAGGGCATTTAAATCACTACTCTCTCCCTATTTTTCCACCTGAATCAAAATTTTCAAATTATTTTTCACTAGTTTATATCAAAATCAGTTTTTTTTGCATTTTTGGCACTTTTTATTGAAATTAATTAGGATTTTTGTTAAAATTTCGTTAAAATTTAAATAAACTATTTACAAGGAGTAATTTATGACAGCTGTAGCATACGCACCAAGAACTCAATTACCCGCAACACTACATAACGCGGTAGGTTCTCACGTAGTTGCCGCTTCGGCTTCAGCGAAAGCTTCAACGGTTTCTTCCGTTGGCCAAAAATCTATTGATAAATTTAATCTATCAGCCGCAGCTCCTTCTTTACGTGACTTGGCAATTACCTTAAACGAAAATATTCTCTGTAAAACTGCATCGGGAAAAACCTATAAAAAACTTATTGATACAATTTCTCCTTCAATGACAGCATTTGAGTTAATAGATGGAATATTCCCAGTATATATTAGTGATATTTTTTCACCCCTTAGTTCAACAAATCTAGCATGCACTGTATCATCTTTTAAATTTGCCGATGTTTTAACTGTTAAAAATGTGGCTAATAGTGGCTCATTGGCAGCAATATGTGTAAAAAAAGGTAAGTTAGTTAGTCTTGCTGTAAGTCAGAATAAATTTGAATTATTTAAAGAATTATCTACAAAAGATGTTTGTTTTCAATTATTTACATCTAGTGATGTTGTTCTTCTATGTAAAGAACCTACAATTAGAACTTTTTCTAATGAAAATCAACCTAAAAATTTGGAACTTGCTTTAATCAATATTATTAATCGTCAAAAAAAAGAAATGCTTAGTTTCACAGCTCATGGAATAAAACTTGATTTTACAAGTTTGGGATCTAAATCAGGCTTCAACTCCCTAGAAAAAAAAGAAGAGTCTAAAACTTCTTAATACAAATTAATTTAATTAAATAAAAAATTTGTTCTTTTTTATATATTAAAAATGTTATTTATTTTATACTTAAATTAGATTGAAATCTAACTTGAGGTATAAGTATGAATATTATTCACTCGGTTTCAAATTCTAATGATGATTTTTCTGATCCTGATGATTTTTCATCTCTCAATAGTCCCCCTAGCCCAGAGGTTGGCGAGTTAGCACAGAGTAGTGATGTAGATTTATCTCCATCAGAAACCCATGAAATATTATACACACACCCAAAAGTTCAGAAATTTGTTAAAGATAACCCAACATTCAATACGCCAGAATTTTTTAAAGAATTTTTTAAACTTGAGCAACAAGTCAAAGAATTTTATACTGATCATTCTCAAAAGCTTGGTTTGTTTCCATTAGATCCCAAGAGAGATCCCAAAACTGCAGCAGTAGCTGCAAAGTTAGACCTTGTATTTAAAAAAACAAAAGATAAATTAGAGGTACCTGCGGGATTTGAAAACTTTGAAGGTATTGAAGTTTACGACAAGAATGGGCTTAAGTCTCATGTGGTTAAGAAAGGAGATTTAGAGGTAGTAACACGATCTGTAGAGGAAACAAACAAATTATCAAAAAAACTACTTTCCGATCCCAAGGTAATGCATTTTTTTAAACAAATTGAACTTGGTATAATACTATTTCAAATACAAATTGATTCAAAAAAGAAAGAAGAAAGCGAACGAAAATTAGCAGGTGAACAAAGAAAAAATTATGAAAAACGTGTCACATCAAATAGTGAGGTTAAAACAGTTAAGACACCAATTGTTGCTGTCAAACTAGATCCAAAAAATCATAAAAAAACGCTAGAATTATTAAAATTAAATACTCAAACAATGATAGCTCATGCAAATAAAAAAAGAAAAAATTTGAAAGAGTTGAAAAAAGTCAATAATAAAATTTCGAATGCCGAAAATTCAAGAGTAACAAAAGATTATGTTAGACAAGAACAGGATAAAAAAATACAGGGTATTGCACTATATTCTTTGTCCATTACCTCCAGGATTCAAACTTCAAGTTAATTAACCATCTTTAAAAATTGGGGTCGGATTGGCATATATTGACATTTGAATTTTTTAAACAAAATTCTCAAAGACCATATATCCCAAGCAACATAAAAGCAGGCTAGCAAATCTAATCCATTCCCAATTATTTTCCCTACTACTTCAGAAAAGAACTCTTATGTCGTGGATGATTCTCCCTTGAAAAAAGATTTGAGAAACAAATTCAAGCAATTGGGTTGACGTTAGGGTGGAAATACGTGGGTTGAGTCCAAAAATAACCTAATATATGTTCTGCAGATCCTTTTGGGATTGAAGGCTGTTAACAGCCTCCCAATCCACTTCATTTAATCAGAGGTAAGCTTTAGTAAAATTTGCTCAAACCAATCCTCTCTTTCATAAATATCTCTTAATTTTTTATTTAATTCATCATACTGATTTTTTAAACTTCTTGTTTCAGGATTACTGTGATCTGCCGCAATCCAACTCTATTAGAAGTAACGATATAAATATAAGGATCATGCTGATGAAAACACCAACATTATTAATAATACTGTAAAACATGATTATGTGGCCTTGGATAAACGAAATCATGAAACGGTTAAAGTTCAATTGCAAATGCAACATCTTTCTAGTCTAGAAGTAGTTATTTAAGGTTTGAACTTATGAATTGGGGTCAGTCCATCAATGACTCCAATTTTGACCCAATCTTCTATTTATTTTTTTCCACAAAAAACCACGCCAATAATAGAAACGAAATTGTTAATTCAATGTAACCATCTAAATAGTTTTGAAAATATAGATTTTTAAAACCTATTAAAGCGATAAAAATAATAGCTAATATATTGTTCATCTTAATCCCATGCAGGATCGCAAGGTGCTTTGATATAGTCTTGAAGAAACTCGAAAGGTTTTATACACTTTTGATAAAAATCTCCCCCTTCGCAGCACCAATAACAGCCCTTTTGCAATTCGCATGCTGCTACTGCACAAGCAATTTGACACCTAGATGTTTTGAACCATTTACTACACAAAGCAGTGCCAGAAATTGCCACTCTATCGCACATAGACTTGCAGCCATCAATTGCCGTTCCATTCATATTCCTGTTATCTTGAATTTTTGTATTATTTTTGCTATTCTCATCCTTAACTTTTTTACAACCACAATTGCAGGATTTTTTTATAATACAGATATTTGAGCTCAACATTTTAATGTCATTTTCACTACTGCATTTTTCACTGTTGATAAAATATGACGACATTAATTTTGCATAGCATTCACAATCACTCATATTTCTGATAATAATATAATCTTTGGTTTCTTCAATAATAGGCTTGTTTTCTAGTGATTCCCCAACATTTTTTAAATCCTCTAAAACACCCGCCTCCATTCCTAAGCGCGATCTTGCCATAAGTCTAGTTACATAGGCCCTAGTTCTATCAAATTTAGAAATCATTTCATTTTTCAGTGCGATTTCTAGATCAATCAGTGTTGCTTCATTATTCTCAAGCATCAAATTTAAGCGAGCTCTGTCCACATAAATATAAGGATGATTAACATCTTTAATATCTTCCATTTGCACAATTGCAATATTGAACATATTTAATGCTTCTTCAAATTTTTTATCATCACAGAATTCTACAGCTCTGATCCATGTGTTTTGCCAATCATTTGCAAAAGTTTTTGAAATAATTAAAAAACTTAACAATATAGCATATAAATATTTCATGATATTTTCCATAGTCTATTTTTTAAATATTAAAATTCATTTTCATTATTACAATTTTTAACTTTTTATTTTCTTCTTGTCAATATTAAAAAGAAAATTGGGGTCAAATTGAGGTCAAGCCTGGCCTGACCCCAATACCGTTCACTTTACAATAAACTTTTAATTTAGTAATGTGACATTCCATTAAATGATTAAGGCTTTAAGGGGAAATGTCATGCCAGGTATAGGTCAAAGAAAGATAGAGGGACATCGATTCAG
>JACDES010000172.1 GCA_013816265.1 Parachlamydiaceae bacterium
TGACAAGGTTGAGCTTCGCGAAAAAACTAAAAAACACATGAGAGAAATTAAAAAGGATAAAAAGCGAATGGCATCATTTTTTGAGAATTTGTAACCTAAGCCATGTTACATACTATACTTTTTCATATTACTCATATTTCCTAATTTTTTCCACTTGATTTTATATGACATGCCATATCCCAATTATTTTGATGCTTCTGTTTTTTTACTTGCCTACCGACAAATTAGTTTGTATAAAACCTATTCCACTTTCTGTTATCATTTCATTATATATTTCTTGGGTTAGCATACTTGAACAAGTTAACGATACTTTCAGTGCCATATCTAAACCTCCACATACAGATGCGTATTCTATGAGATTTTTTCCACCTTAATTTTTATGTGTTAATAGCGTTTGAGATTTTTGAGTATCAATTTGAGTGCATAGGTAATTAAAAATTATTATATTTCGAGAATTTAATGCTGAAAATAATACTTCTGCTTCTATTAATGGATATTTTAATTTTTTAATTAAATACTTTAACAGTACTTCATTGCCAGACTGTACAGCAAAACTTAAAAGAGAGAGTTGCTCTTCTTCTTCCCTAGTTGCTTCCCAATCATAATATTTATCAAATGTTTCTTTACCAAGTCCTAAATTTCCTATTAGATATTTGACTACTTCAAATGAACCATTTCCTAATGCCAGTTTAAGTATATTATACTGAGATTCCAATTTTGAAAGTTCCCGATTGTCTTCTTGTGACCCAAGGGGACCACTATTGTGTTGAGTTTGTTGAAGAATATTTTGTTTTTTTACAACCTCTTAAAATCTGTAAACATCGCCAAGATATGCGTGTGCGGCTAACTCTGTTGATTCTTTCGTTTCCATCAATTTCTGGTGTAGTTTTTGATATACGAAATCAGCCAATTTTTTACCTTCTTTGGAAACAAGTGATACTTCACTTAAAGTTCTTGGGCCAACACAACCAAAAATTTTCTTTTCAACTTCTTTTGGCAAATAAGTAGAAAAAATTGCATCATACAGTGTATCCCTGCTCAAGCAAATAATTAGTGCCAGAAAGAAAACCCCTGTTTTTTTAAAATTTCGTTATAATTCTAAGGTTTGGAGTAGACGATTCTCAACTTTCTAAAACAAAAACTTTTTTCTTCATCTAAGTAGTAAAAAAACCTATTTTTTAGCTGGTAGAGAGACCAGTCTCCTGACCTCCCCCCATTTAGAACCACATCGTGCTCTATTAAAGCAATGGGCTCAAGATATACTCATTCACGCTTTTATTGGGTGTTAGAAAAGCTTAACGTATATTTTAACTTGCGGAAGTGGATGTTTACCTACAAATAACCGGTATTTATCCCAATTAAACGATTTCTTCTGGCTGCGTCTGTTAAGCCATTTGAATATTATCCGCTTTGCTTGGTTTAGAAATAATCTAATGCTTTTCCCATTAAAAGAGACTCCATAGTATTTTATATGTCCCCTTAATTTCGCACAGAATATTTCCCAGATTTCTTTCAAAGGCGCTTTATTTCTAACGCCCTTTATCCAATCTGTTACCTTCACAAGCTTGCTTCGCAGTCGTTTCCCGTCTGTTCTCAATTTGGGGATGATAATCCCTCCTTTTGAACGTCCAAGATAAAAGGTAAAACCTAAAAAGCTAAATTTGCCTTGTTTCTTATTCTGACTATGCTGCTTCTTAGAGAATGAAACACATTGTGTTTTGTCTTCATTAAGACGCAGCTTATACTTATTCAAGCGTTGCGCCAGCGCGCGCTGGATGCGTTCTGCATCCTTTGCATATTGGCAGCAGACCACCATGTCATCAGCATAGCGAAATAGCTCTACCTTCCCAGCACAGTGTTTCTTTACCGTTTCCTGAAACCACTTATCAATCACTTCATGGGCAAGTATGTTTGAAATTATTGGACTACACGCCGAACCCTGCGCTACGCCTTCATCGCTAATCGTTAATTCATCCGCTGCTAATACACCTGCTTTAAACATGCGTATCACGTAGCGCATAAATTTCTGGTCTTTGATTTTCTCGCGCAATATTTCTTCCATGATTTTATGATTGGCGGTTCCAAAGAAATTCGATAAATCCACATCGATCACTGTTTCCACTTCGTTTGCATACAGATATTGATGCAAGGCTCTGATTGCACCATGACATCCTCTGCCTGGCCTGAATCCATACGAACAATTCAGAAACAGAGGCTCATAAATGCTCTCCAACACCTTGTGCATCATTTTCTGCACTAACTTATCTTCAAAATTACTGATACCCAATGGACGCACCGCGCCTGCTTTCCCGCCTTCTTTTGGAATCAATACTTCTCGTATTGGTTCTGGGCGATAAGCCATCCGTTTCATCCGCTGTACCAGCTCTTTCAAGTTCTCAGTTAAGTTTTCTGCATACTGACTCCTCTTTATCCCATCTATTCCCACCGCTTTCTTTCCATCCAGCTCGTGGAAACAGACCTCTAACGACCCTTCATTAAAGTGGTGCATTAACTGCCCAAACACCTTCTCAGAGTCGCGTGAAGATAACCACGCTATTCTCTCTAATCGCGTTTCCGTTGTACTTCGAAGCTCGGGTGGCTCCATAACGTTTCCTCTTCGAGACCAAGTTTACCCAGGATTCTTCCCTCCACGTTCATTACACGCTTCATCGGTACTACAACCCATCTGACTACCTGCTGACCTTCTTTGCGTCCTCGCTTTTACACTTGTTCGCAAATACTGTTATTCCTTCACAGAGTCAGCGGGTTCTCCCGCCGTTCGCTAATTCGCTTTAATGACATGCCATGCTCTCAGACCCCGGAGAATTCACGCGCTATTGCCCTCTAACATATCGCGCAATGTTGTCTTCCAATTTTCGTACATTGTCGACATTCTCCTCTCATTCTTTTACGGGGCTCAATCACTTCTTCCTTTCGGCTTACGGCCTATCATCTCCCTGTCTACGCTTAGTCTGTCCTGTTGCCAGAGACCTACTCAAGACTCAGTACTCAACGCGATGGGTCATCGCTTTTGAGGCAGAACTTTCATCTGCTAGCGTTATATTCTTATTGTGTGATTAGCGCTTCGTGGCGCACACAAATTACAAACAAACGAAATTCTTAATTGTTCAATGTGTATGGAATTTTTTGGTTTTCTAAGCAGCGCGTTTGTGTGTCCCATCATGATTGTAATAGCGCTTAATACTCCAGGCTTCGCGTTTTTGTTCTCTCATTTGTAAAATAACCCCAATACTTTGCAGATTTCTTGCGACAACCGCAAGTGCAACATAGCGTTTAAAACCACAAATTCCATGGTCGGGGCATCTGTCCAATCCATGGTTTTCTAAAGCATTTATCGCTGATTCTACTGCAGAATGCTTGTGGCGTGCTTTACGAAATTCTTTAGATGATTCTATAGCACGAGCTTTTTTTGATAGTTTTCCTTTGCGCGGCAATGCAAGAAATTCCAATTTTTCACTTAATACTTCCTGATTATTTGGTGAATGGAATCCTTTATCAAAACTATTTACTTTAAAATTGGGAAAACGTTTTTGCGTTTCATCTACCATGCTTATGGCAACTTGATCATCAGTTTGGTTCTGCATGACCTGATGATATAAAATAAATTGATGCTGATCTTCTTGTATACAGACTTTTAAACCTAACTCTACTGGTACACCTGCTTTCCCTTTTACAATCCATTCTGTGTGAGGCTCAAAAATTGAAAATACCTTTTCATTATGAGGTATCTTTTCTCCATGAATAACACGGCGTTCAATTTGACTGATTTGTCTTTCTGCATGACGCATAAAACTTTCAATTTCTTCCTTAATGTTTGAATCACTCATATTGACTATATTCAGCTTCTTCAGCGTGCTAACAGCTTTTTTTAAATATGCCCCTGCCGCTGTAATATAAGCCTGATGCGTTTCAACAATCAAAGCTTCTCGCTTTTCTTTCTGTTCTTCTGTTTTCGCTTTAGAGCGCTTTTTGTTTTGAGCTGAACGCATTAATCTTTTGATATGCCTAATATTATAAGCACTTTGCCGCCATTCACTTAATTCATGTCGCTCAGAAAGATCTGCCGTTAAAGTGATTGCCTTGCGCATAGCATCTAATAATAAATTGATATCCGTTGGAAAGTGAACATTCGTTTCAACGACAAAGGAATCGCACCGCCCATGCAGCGCTTCGTTTTCTTTTTTTTTGAGTATCACGTGACCCGCTCGTACAACAATCTGATTGATTTCATCCAATAATTCAGGAGTAAGAAGGCTCACATTATCTTTGAGCGTTTGCAATTGATAATAGTATTCATCAAAAAAATCAGGATGTCCAAGCATTTGTCGAATCACTTTATGATGGTTTGCTTCATCATGCAAACGATCATAATTCCAATTTAAGTCTAGCCGCACAACACCTAATACAAATATTTTCCATAATTCCATACCGGGGCGACCATTTTTCTTATCAGTATGGGGAGAAATATTTTTTTCTAGTAATAAAAAAACTTCTTCACGGATAGAAGGTGTAATATAAATATGTTGGAGCCCTCTCAGGACTTGCGGAAGCTCGTCACGTGATTTTAAATCAAATTTAATCGTAGAAATATCGACTTGTCCAAGTTGCATTTGCATGT
>JACDES010000087.1 GCA_013816265.1 Parachlamydiaceae bacterium
GTAGCGTTGGAAATCTGTAGCATAAATATTTCTTAAAGCTACGCAAAGCGTTTGGAGTGCGAAAGTCCTCTTTCGCTTTGTTATAAAGCGCCATATTTGTATATATGCCTAGATTTGACGCTGACCCAGTATAAAGCGATCGCACTACAAAGGTATTGATGTTTAGCTTAATGCGTATGAGCGGAACTAAGACGATTCTTTTTTTTGTTTTGGAGTAATAGGGCCCCTACTGATGCGCTCGCTAAGAGGTTTAGCGGTAGCATTTCCACTACTTTTTTCAACTTCATCATCTCTTTTTTCTTTTTCTGCAATTATTTTATTCATCTTTTTTTCAAGCGATGTAAGTTCTTTTTTTGTAGGTATAGGTTCTTCTGGTTTATAATCCTTGATTGGTGATACCATATATCCCTCCTTGATAATTGAATTAATGATTCAATCTACATATATGATTATACAATATATTTTAATTATGCAAAAACATTTTTAAATTAAATTATAACTAACTATTAATTATTTGTGATCTAAAGTGTTGAAATTGTTGAGATGGTTTGTCGTTTTTTTTGATTAGTTTATTGCTTTGTGAATTTTAATTCGAAGTAATTAATGAATTAATTGTGTGAGTTGATAGGTGAATATCTTATGTTTTCTTTATTGATTTTATTTTCGAAGAAATATCATTCTGCATATTTTTTAAATTATCTTTTATAGATTCATATTGTCTCATTATATCTTCATTAGTTTCTTTCGTATCATTATCTGTTGATTCAACAGAAAGTTGATGATATTTTATTTTTTGTGTTTTTGCAAATTTTGCTCCTTGTTTACATATTTCTTTCAAAGCTTGTAGTAAATATAATTTTACGTTTTTGTTGGGATAGTCATTGACATGTAGAAGATGATTGCGGACCATTCCAAATAATTCTCTATAATTTTCTGCTATATTATTTAAATCGTTGTCAGAGGCTTCAAAAAGTAGAAACCTTTTAAATTGTTCTTCTATTGTTTCTTTCATTATTTGTTGAATATTTTCTTCTTGATTGCCTTCAGTCGGTTTAGGGGGCGACTTTAATTTATTCTGAAGTTCGATAAATCTTTCCCCGGCATGAATATGTAATACTCTTGCATGGCCAAATTCTTTTATAAAAATGGATTGAATTTGATCAAAAGTTGAGAATACAGAGGGATTTTGTAAGGCAACAACTTTTAAACCTATCAATAGGGAATTAAGTTTTTCCTTTAATTCGTTCTCTTTCGTTAGCGATTTTGGTTCAGGTTGATCCAGAGCTTGTAATTGTTCGTCGAGTAATAAACTTTTTTCAATCAACTTTGGATATATTTTAATGCTTTCTTCTAATTGTTTAAATTGAAGCATTAATGCTTCTCTTTGATCTTTATCCGGTATGTTAGAGACCCAATCTGAAAGCCATTTTTCTAATTCGGTTCCGGACATTTTTACAAAATTTACCCAATTAGAGGATTTTACATCTTCTCTCAACGCTTCATCTTTTATACAAGCTAAAAAATTTGTTTGAATAGAAGTTAACGTTTTATCAATGAGTAATTTGCTTTCATTAATTTCCTTTTCGATTTCATTTTTTTTGACCTTATTAAGCGCTTTTTGTTTTTCAAATGTTTTAGCAAGACCTTGGTTTTGTTTCTTAACTTCCCAATATTTATCACTCATTTCCTTAAAATATTTACCGTCAAAAAACCTATTGATTTTCAAACTTAAAAAATCGTTTGTAAACATTTTTTCTAATTCTGTTGTTATCTTATCAATATCTTCTGACTCAGAATAATTTAACAAATATCGTTCCATCATTTGATCAATAAATCCCCCTAATGTATAGAATTTTAGAGCTCTATGAACATTTTTGGGTGCCATTTCATCTTCTACAGAAGTCATATTAGACTCACCACATGTACCAAAAAGTTGGTAACTATGAAAATTTGGATCTGATTTAAGGATTTGATAGAGAATCTCTCTTTTTTTTATTAATGAAGGATCCATCTTTACAGAGTTTGCATTAAAAAATTTGTGTAGAGAAGTAGCCAATTTTTCTTGATCAGATATAAGGATTTTACCTTGGCCTTTTTCAATTAGGTACTCATGGATTTTATCATATACGGATGCTCCTGTGCTGTCTATAGCACTGGTATTTGCATGTTCAATTAAAAATGTAAGAAATTCAGGATTTTGGAGAACTTCCTTTGTTACTCGAATTGGTATTCGTGTTCTTGCATATCTTTTTCCATCATGACTAAAAGTAAGATCTCCATGAAATTTTTTATTATCACTATTTTCGCCTCTATTGTGGATAACAAATTCAAAAGTTCCGTCTTGATTTTTTCTAAATTCAAAACTTATGTAATGACCTCTCCATCCACCGGGGATGACAAATGTAGTAGTTCCATTTTCTAATGTCACAACATCTGGGGAGAGAGGTTTATCTAATTGATTAATATTATTCGAAACCCTATCAATAATTTTTTTTATTTGATCTTTTCCATCTTTATCGTTAGTGAACGGGGTTCCATCGTCTGGGAACATATTTCGATATGTTGCAAAGTTTTCACGATGTTTATAAACTCTAAGCAACCCCTCCTTCTCGGCTTCTGTTGTAATGCCTAATGTGGGTGTGTCTGAATTGACGGCATCTTTAAGAAGATCTAAAGCATATTGCGCTCTCTGCCCAGAATATTCATTTACATGAGTACTTTGATATCTATTTTGCAAGTCTTGTGTTTCTTGATGCTTATAACCTTTTAGTCCAATATGGACTGCCTGAGAAAGTAAATGATTTTTTTGGGTTGTGGTTAATTTAGCTCGCGGATTGTAACGAATAAGTTTGAGAGCTTTTTTTATGAATTGCGTTTGTGGCAAGGAAAGATCTATTTTGATGTTCGAAAGGGAATCTTTTGTTTGCTTTAATTTTATTAATGCTTCTTCTAATTCGTCTGACTTTTCTTTTATAGTAATAGTATTTGAAGAAGAGGTGGTCTCATCTTTTTTTAAAGCTAAAATAGTTGAATTTAATTTTTCTATTTTTACATTAAGCAATGAAATTTCATCTTCTAAATCGATATAATGAGCAATTGTATTAACAAGAGATAATTGCGAAGATTCTAAATCGGAAATTTTACTTTGTGCTGTTTTAGAAATGTCTTGTGTATGTTTATCTGTTACAGGGGGATGCTCCTCTGTTTTTTTTGAAGGAATAGTGGGGTCGGACCTAGATATTGGAGTATTCATAAATACATCCATATTAGTAATTTTATAAAAAATTGTTAGTTGTTGTGTTTTAATAAATATGTGTTAATAATTATTGTTATAATAACATTATAAATTAAAATTATTAATAATGCAAAGTTTGTGAATGGAATGGACTATATGGACTTTATGGACTTTATGGACGATATGGACGATATGGACGATATGGACGATATGGTCGATAACTAGCATGAAATTATTTAACAATAATTTTTAAAATAAAAGCTCTTCTTCTATTGAATCGGAATCATAATAATTTTTTGTTTTCGGCATTACTAATTCTTCAAAGTCTTTATCAAAGTCATCTTTTATTAATGGTATTTCATGTTTTTCTAATTCTGTATCAATATCGCTTATTGTCTTGAACTTATCATCTTCGAAAGACCCCAAATCAAATTCACTTTTTGTAACTAATTCTTTATTATCTAAATTACTTAAATCGTATTTTTTTGTTAGTTCGTTGATGAAATTGTCTATTTCTTTATTTGTAAATGGAACCTCTTTTTTTGGAGGTTTTTGAATTTTTTCTGTGAGTCCTTTTATTCTTTTGCCTAAATGAACACTCAAAATTCTCGTTTGTCCAATTTCATTAAGAAGATGAATATGCATTTCATCGAATAATAATTTATATGGGGAAGAGATAAATTTAGCATTTAATTCATTGATTTTTAAGTTGATTTCTAACTGAAGTTTTCTTTGTAATGCTTTTTTTTGGACTTCTATGTCAGAAATTTCTAAAATCTCTAAAGTTGTATTGATATCGCTTAGTGTATCATTGAAACTTTTCAATTTTTTGAGGTTTTCTTGCAAAGTATTTTTGTCTATTTTAATATGATTTTTGTATTTATCTGTAAGATCTGTGGCAAGCATCTTTGTCCAATCAAGCAATAATTCATATGATTTATCTCCAATTCTCTCCTTGATAAATTGTAAGTCCTCAAGTAATGTTTTTTTAATTTTTTCGTCTTCTATACTATTAATTGTCTTTTCAAGATCATCCAATAATTCTGATGAAGACTTAATAAATTGATCTCGTTGCTCTATTTTTAGTTCTTTTTTTTGTTTCATTAATACGGCATCAATGGATGAAAAATCATCCATTTTTTTTGACAATTCTTCTACTTCTGCAAATCCATCAAAGTCTTTTGGTAATTCTTTCATTAAATCACTAAATGCGTCATGAAAATTCTTTGTTATCATATTTTGAAATAGAGAACCTGATAAATATCGTTGACTTATTTCATCTAAAATCTCTGCTGAACCGTATAACTTCAGACCGCGGTGTACATTCTTAGGTGCCATATCCTTTTCAGGTGTTGTAGAATTATATTCAGTGCACGTACCGCTTAATTGTTTACTATGGAAATTTGGGTCCGATTTGATAAGTTGATATTTCATCCTATCGATTTTTTCTTTATTTTCAGTAGACAAAGAAGTATTTCTACCAATTTCCATTAATTTATTAATCCTTTGTTCATTTGCTGATACCAGAATTTCTCCTTCTCCTTTTTCGATTAAATGCTCATGCAGTTTATCATAAACAATTTTGCCAGTACTATCTTTACTGTAAACTGCCGTCATAAGGAAATCGAGAAAATCACGATTTTGTATGACATCTTTTTTAACTCTTATCGGCACTCGAGTTCTTCCATATGTTTTATCACCCTTTGTGAATTTTAAATTTCCATGAAATCTTTCATCACTACTATTTTCCCCTCGATTGTGTATGATAAATTCATAGGTTCCATCTTTATTCTTTCTAATTTCATAACTGATATAATGCCTGTGCCATCCACCAGGAATAGTAAATGTTGTAGTACCATTTTCTAATTCGACGACATCGGGAGAATTAGGATTATCTAATGCGTCGATAGCGTTTTGAATTTTTGTTAAAAGTATATCCTTTTCCGACGGTACACTTGCATTAAGAGCACAAAAGCCCTCAAAATTATTGCGATGTTTGATAATTCTTGCTACCCCTTCTTTACCCTTTTCACTTTCTAATCCAAGGGGTGGGGTTAAAGATAAAATTGATTTTTCTAAATATGCTAAAGCTGATTTAGCTCTTTTTTGGGAAAGATCATTGATAAAAGCTCCTTGATAAACATGTTGTAAGGTGGCTGTTTCAGGATCAACAGTACTCTTTAATGCAAGGTGTAAGGCATGAGTGAAAAGATGATTTTTTTGGGCTTCGTTTAACTTTTTTGCTGGCGGTGATCTAATTAGTTTAAGGGCTTTTTTAATGAATTGATTAGGCGGGGATGCGAAATCGAGTTTGCTACTTAATTGTTTTAATTCTTCTTTAGTTTTATCGAGTTCTGATTGGGCTTCATCTAAATTCTTTTTTCCTGAATTAATAACTTTTTCTTTTATTTTTGCCAAAATTTTACTGTTCTCTATAAATAATATATCGCTATTTAGATCAGCGATTTTTTGAATAAGAGATAATTCGTGTTCTTCAAGTTCTAGATGGCGTTTTATGAGTTCGACATGTTTTATATGATGATCTGCAAGAGAATGAGGCTTATCCATTTCTGTTGTAAAAGGTTCCAATGCTTCTGTTAATTTTATGGGAAGAGCTTGTTGAGAGGGTTTCTGTGTAGACGTTACGGTTTCCCCTGTCGAACCTTTAGGTGTGAAATCAGAAATTGGTGTACTCATAAATTACAACCTAATTAATATTAAAATGAATTATTATTAATTTAGCTATAAACTATTATAAACTATTTTGTTTATTTTTAGTAACACATGTTGTGTAAATATTAAAATGCTATTTCATCTTCGGTATAACCTAAATCATTTTTTTCTGGTTGGTCAGTACTTTCTACTGTTTTTTTAGGAAAATCATCAATTTTTATTAATTTATTGATAAAACTATCTATTTCTTCATTTGAAAAAGGAGATTGTTTTTTTTGGGGTCTTTGGATTTTACTTGAAAGTTGTGTTTTTCTTATTCCTAAATGAAGCATTAGGGATCGAAGGTGGCCAATTTCTTTATCTACATGAATATTTAATTCTTCTAATAAAACTTTAAAAGCAGGGTTTTGTAATTTGTTGTTTAGAACTGCCATTATTCTATTAATATCAAATTTGAGAGTTTCTTTATCTGATTTTGTGGATTCCGGAGATGCCTTATAAGAAGTATAATCTTTCATTCTGTCCATTAATGCAAAAAGGGCATTTTCAGCTTCCACACCCATTGGCTTTTTCAATAATTCTTTAAATATTTCTTGTAAGTTCTTTGTTTTCATATTGTTAAGCCTAGTTTCAGATAGATATTGTAGTCCCATTTCGTCCACCATATTCATAAGACGAAACAACTTCAAATTTTTGAGTACAGATTTTGGTGCCATTTCCTTTAAAGTAGTCACCCAATTCGATTCGGTACATGTTCCAAATAATTGCTGACTATGAAAATTTGGATCCGATTTAACAAGTTGTTGTATCATCATTTTAATCTTTTCTTTTTCTTCATCAGATAATGATTCGTTATAGAGATAATTAAGTGTTATTCTTTGAAGTTTTTCTTCATTTTCAGAAATAAGAATTTTTCCATTACCCTTTACAATTAATCGCTTATAAATTCCATCATAAACATCTGAACCTTTAGGTTCGTGTTTTGATGTGAGAAGAAAATTAAGGAATTCAGAATTTTGTATCACATCTTTATCTACCCTAATAGGCACACGAGTCCTTGCATATGTTTTATCTCCAATCGCGAAACTTAGGTTTCCGTGAAATCTTTCGTCATCACTATGACGACCTCTATTATGAATGATGAATTCATAAGTCCCATCTTTATTTTTTCTGATTTCATAACTAATATAATGTTCTTTCCAACCCCCAGGAATCACGAAGCATGTTGCTCCGTCCTCTAATTCGACTACATTAGGTGAGTGGGGATTGTCCAGATCATTGATTCCCTGTTGTATCATAGATATAAGATAATTATTCTCTTTCCCAGAGGTAGGGAATAGAGCACAAAGCTCATTAAAATTATTACAAGCCTTGCAAATTCTTGCTAATCCCTCTTTTTCTTTTTCTGATTCAATGCCAGGAATAGGTGTAGAAGATGAAATTACTTTCTCTAAAAGATCTAAAGCATATTTTGCTCTCAGATGTGAAGTTTCAATCATAGAATCTCCACCATAAGCTTTTTGTATGGGGTAGGTTTCGGGATGTGCATAACCTTTTAATGCAATGTGAACGGCTTGAGTGAATAAGTGGTGTTTTTCAGATGGGTCTAATTTTGCTGCTGGCGGTGAGTTAATTAATTTAATGGCTTTTTTAATGAATTGATCAGAAGGTAAAGATGGGAAATCAATTTTATTCCTGGATAACAATAACGCTTCTTGGTTGTTATTAAGTTCCAATAAAGTTTTATCTAGATCTTGTTTGGCTAAAGTTAATTCTTTTGCTAATATAAGATTATCTTTATCTTTTAAAATATTTCTATTCAATAGTTCTATTTTTTCAATAATCGAGGATTCTTGTTCTTCAAGATCTAGATGATGTTTAATAAGCTCTATGTGTTTAAGATTAAGATCAGCAATAGAATGGTGCTTATCCATTTCTGTTGTAAATGGTTTCACTGTTTCAGTTAATGAGATGGGTAGAGTTTTTTGAGGGAGTTTTATTGTAGACGACTTTACGTTTTCTTCTGTCGAACCTTTTGAGCTGTAATCAGAAATAGGTGTATTCATAATTACATCCTTATTAATATTATATAAATAATTATTAACTAAGATGTGACTATTATAAAACTAATTTGATTTATTTGTAATGTTTGTTTTGAGAACAAAAGGACATATGGGATCTAAAAGACATGTTTTTATTAAAGATTTTTCACGAAAATCATCGAGTTCTTTTTTAACACTATTGAGGATTACAGCCATTTTTTCCTTCAGGTCTTTATACCGGCAGACATCTTTGGTTTAGATTCAATAAATGAAGACGAACCCCTTTGGATTGCATATCGCTTGAGTCTAAGAAAACGTTGATTTAAATCTAGAATGCACTTCGTTAGCTCGGTAGAGCGTCTGTTCAAAGCCCGGAGTGACGTAAGGAACTCCGGGTAAATAAAAAAAATAGAGCCCGTGTAGGGCGACTCAAATATGCGACGATATACTAACACTCTTAAAAGACTCACAAACCACTTGAATACTTCTCTACATAATAATCTCATATTTGAGTCGCTCTACCGAGCTCTAAATTTTTTTTATTTTCCCGGAGTTCCTTACGTCACTCCGGGCTTTGAACAGACGCTCTACCGAGCTAACGAAATAAATTCTAGATTTAAATCAATTTTTTCTTAGCTTAAAGCGACATGCACTCCAAAGAGTTTGCCTTCATTAATTGAATCCTTTTCTTATTTTGACGGCACTGGCTAGGAACAGACGCTCCGAGCTAACAATGCATCACTAGGCATCTCTAAGCTAATTTAATGCATTCACTTAGGATTATTGACGAAAATCATCGAGTTCTTTTTTAACGTTATTGAGGATTACAGCCATTTTTTCCTTCAGGTTCGTATTCTGGCTAAAATCTTTCGTTGCTTCAATTAATATTTTAGCTTTTTCTTCAAATTTTTGAAGTTGTTGATCTTTTGAGGGGCCATCTTTCAACTGATTCAATTTTTGTTCGCGTTGTTTATTTAAGCGAGCTTCCATTTCTTCAAGAGAGAGATTTTCAAAATGTGAAATGAGATTTTGAATATTTTCATTATCTTTAAAACAGCTATCAAAGAGGGATTGTAATGCTTGCAATTTCAATTGACCCGTATAGTGCTGTTTTATTGTGGATAATCGAGAATTTAATCGATCAATTTCCGAATTTGCAAGCAATGTGAATTCAGTTTCATCCTTGATTTTTTCTAAATTATTTAAAAGGCTTTTATTATCTATTTCGAGGGTCTCTTTAATAAATTTCTGAATATTTTCGGTTTTGAGAGATTCACGTTTTTTTGGAGGTTTTTCTAATTTACCAGAAAGTTCCGTTATCCTATTTCCTAAATGAATATTTAAAGTCCTATCAATTCCCAGTTGATAAATGATGTGAGTATGGAGTTCTTCTAATAATTTATAAGCTTCAGGTGATAAATTGGATGTTGGTGAACCATAGGTATTTTTAACACTTAGGATTAATGAAATAATATCCGATTGAATTTTTTTTTGATAATTCCTTCTAGCAACGATATCCTTGCGCATATCTAATACTTTTGCTTTATCCTCCTCAGATAGGGGTTTTTTTGAAAGTTCTATTATTTCTTCATTTAAGTAATTAATATCATCTTCTAGTTCCTTGTAATGAAACATTTTTTTTGGTATTTCTTCAAATTCTTTATTAATATCCCTAAAAATCCATGGGATTTTTTGTGTAAATTTTGTTATTGTGTCTTCAATATTTCGATATGTTAGGGTGCGTATCATTGCTCCGGATAAGAATTGTTGACGAATATCATCAGTAATTCCAGAAATAGTATACAGCTTTAATAGACGTTGTATGCCTTTAGAAGCCATATCCTTTTCAGGTGTTGTCGCATTTGATTCAGTACATGTTCCATATAATTGACGGCTATGAAAATTAGGATCTGTTTTAATGAGTTGAAAAATTAGAGTTTTGATTTTTTCTTTTTGTTCAGTAGGTAATGATTCATTTTTACTCAACTCTATCAAACTTTTGATATGTTTTTCATTTTCAGAGACAAGAATTTCTTCATTTCCTCGAATTAAATGTTCATAGAATTTATCATATACTTGTTTTCCTGTATGAGTATCGCTTCTTTGTGCATTAATAATGAAATCTAGGAATTTGGAATTTTCGAGTACCTTTTTACTAACTCGAATAGGGACCCTCGTCCTTGCATAGGTCTTATTTCCATGAACGAATGTAACTTTTCCATGGAACCTTTCATCATTACTTTGATCACCACGATTATGAATGATAAATTCATAGGTTCCATCTTTATTTTTTCTAATTTCATAGCTGATATAATGTCCTGTCCAACCACCGGGTATTACGAAGCTAGTTGTGCCATTTTCTAATTTCACAACTGCTGGAGAATTTGGATCATCAAGAGCATTAATAGAATCTTGAATCATTTTTCGAATTTGTTCATCACTTACTTTTAAATTTGAGTATTGGCTACATAAGTTTCGAAAGTTAGTTCGATGTTTACAAATTCTAGCTAAATCTTCCTTATCTTTCTCGGTTTCTATCCCACGAATTGGAGTTAAAGAGGACATTGATTTCACTAGCAGTTCTAATGCATATTGAGCTCTTGATATAGAATGTTCTTTTTCAAAAGTTCCAGAATAATCCTTTTGTATTAAAGAAATTTCTGGATCTACATACCCTTTTAGTCCGACATGGACGGCTTGAACAAACAGGTGTTTTCTTTGTGATACACTCAAAGCAATGCGGGACGCAGATTTAATCCCTGTAAGGGCATTTTTGATAAGTGGATTAGAAGAAGGTGAGAAACCGATTTTCTGAATAATTTGAGCTAACAGTTCTTTTTCTTTATTTAGTATTTTATGACGATCCTCTAGTAATGATTTAACATGTGATAATTTATTTTGAGCATTTTCAGTCTCGTCTTTTTCGAGCATTAATACTTCCTTTGCTAAACGTTCTATATCTCCTTCCCACATAGATACAACAGCTTCTGCTTCGAAATAATATTCGATGTTTTTTAGGGTTGTTTGATAACTAGCTTCCACCTCTTTCGTTCTGAGTAAGATATCTGTTATCGATGGAGGTATATCTTTTTTTGTAGGTTGAGTTTTCCCAGTTACATTTTCTGGGATTGATTCCTTTGATGGTATATCTGATAGTGGAGTAGTCATAATTACATCCTTATTAATGCTATATAAATAATTATCAACTAAGATGTAACCATTATAAACTAAAACGAATTTTATAATATATTGTTTATTGGGTTTTATTTACTATAATTACTTAAGAGTGTAAATAACCTAATGGATATAATTTTTTGAAGGCAAAATCCTATGTAATAGTCCTTTAGGTCCTTTTATGTCTTTATTTCGAATGTGCTTTGTTGAATTAAAATTTAGATTCTATAAATTCAAGAAAAGAATTCAAGAAGGTTGATAATTCCTTTTTAAAAGGATATTTTTTAGACAATTTTTGCAATTCCGAATTTTTTAGATCTGCCATTTTTTTATCAAATTCGATTATTTTTTGATCTTTTTCAGGATCTTTTTCTATTTCAATTTCAAATTTTTTTCTCGCATCAATTGTGTTAGCGTCAAATCTTTGCATCTCTAATTTTGTCAAATGTGAAATTTGTTCAAATAGAATTTTTTGATATTTTAAAGCTTCATTCTCAAGTGCAATCATGGCTTGATGTTGGAGTTCTTTTGAATAGATGATTTTAATGGTTTTAAATTTGTTGCCGAAATTAAATAATGTTTGTTTGGTAGATTTATCAAAATCAGATTCGTTATCCATCAATTCTTTGTCTCTGACAATTTTTGAATTATCTTTTTCAACGATTTGTTCGATATAATCCCGAATGTCATCAGGTACAATCCGTTTTGGTTTTTTGCCAACCTTAGTCAGCTTTTCTGAAAGTTGAGTTTGCCTTTTTGCAAGATGGATGTTTAACTTTTCAGCTTGATTTAGCTTGATAATAACTTGATGCTGAAGTTCTTCAAATAAAGCAACAACGAAAGGGTTAGTGGAATACTTAGGAGAAATTTTAAATCCATTGGGTTTAATCTTATCCGCTAGACTCCTAATTGTCGCATTAATAATTATTTTGACGTTATCAAGAAACTCTTTTTTCTGATTTAAGGCCTCAGGAATATTAAATTTTTTTTCAAAATCATAAATTTCATATGTGAACCTTTGAATTTCATTGCCAGCCTTTTGAATATCTTGAAAAGCCAAAAATCCGGCAGAATCCTCACTCAAGTTACCCTTAAGCTTATCCTGAAAATCTTTGAAAAAATATTTAAAATCATAAAGGCTATTTGGAGAACCTCCTTTTTGCATATATGTCTTTAACATATTTAGATTTACGAGGAGTTTATTATTAATTTCTTCATTTCTGATTGATTTTATTGAAGTTTCCAAAATTTCGAAATAGGGTGCAAGCGTATCAATTAGCTGTTTTCTCAGCTCTAATTTTTTTGCTTTTTTATCTTCAAAAGATTTTGTTAAATTATTGATTATGATGGGATTTTCTAAATCTTGAATCTCTTTTTCTAAGGTTTCGTATTCTAATAGAGATTTTCTTAAAATGACCAGATCGGAAGCTTCCTGAACATTTTCATTAACATGTATTGATAATTCATCGATCGCTTTGTTACAATCAGTGGTTTTCATCAAGTTCAAAGCAGGAGTAACTAAATAGGTTCTCCTTATACCATCGATAATTTCTCCAATGGAAAATCTTTTTAAGGCTTTCTGTACGTTAGTGCTAGCCATATCTCTTTCTGTTGTGATGAGATTTGATTCACCACAGGTCCCATATAGTTGCAAACTATGGAAATTGGGATCTGATTTGATAATTTGAAAAATAAAATCATCAATTTCTCTTTTTTCTGATGAATGGACTCGGCTTTCTCTTAGTTGTAATAATGAAGCAATCAGTTTTTCATTTTCGGAAACTAAAATTTTACCATTTCCTCTTTCAATCAAAAATTCGTGAATTCTGTCATAAACATTTTTACAGGTGCTTTCGGGGTTGTTACTCGTCGCTTCCGTTGTTAAAAAATTAATAAAATTGGGGTCCAGCAAAACATCTTTGCGAACACGAATTGGAATTCGTGTTCTTGCATAGGTTTTATCGCCTTTTTTTAATCTGATGTTTCCATGCAAATTTTCGGAGTCAGCACCTTCCCCGCGATTATGGATGATAAATTCGAAGGTTTCATCAGGATTTTTTCTAATCTCAAAACTAATATAATGTCCACTCCAACCACCCGGAAGGACAAAACATCGGCTTCCATTTTCTAAAGTTATCGTATTACGCGAATCGAGTTCTTCTAATTCATTAATAAAACCCTGAATTTTTGATATAAGTTTTGTATCAGTAATGCCTGCAGACGGATACACCGAACACATTTTATGAAAATTATCTCGATGTTTGCAAATAAGTGCTAATCCCATTTGATCATCTTTTGATCCAAGCCCAAGAGGCCGTTCGCCACTAATAACTGAATATAGCAGATTCTCAGCATTTTCCATTCGTAACTTTGAGAATTCTTTTTGATGTGTTCCTGAATAGGTGCGTTGAATCGAGGTCATTTCAGGATCGACATATCCTTTTAATCCGATCGATACAGCTTGAATAAAAAGATTGCTCTTTTGAGTGGTATGGGACCTAGTCTTTTTAGATCTTATCGACTGAATTGCATTTTTGATAAATTGACTTTGTTCAGATATTCTTTGTTGAATTTCACCCAATTTTGAAGTCACAACTTCTAGTTCCTTGGATTTGGAATCTATCAATATATTGGTAGTTTTGTAATTATCATTTCTTAACTCTAAAATTTCCTCTTTAAGAGTATTCACCTTGTCGATAAGAATTGTTTCCTGCTCCTCAAGAAGAAGGGCTGCTTGATGAATTTGTAGAGGACTTAAGCTTTCTGTTGGTTGAGCTGTCAAACGCTCTTGAGCAACTTTTATTGCGTCCATTTTTACAGGTAGTCGTGTAGATGTATCTTTTTCTGGAGAGGAGGGGGATGGTAGACTTGGAGTAATCATAAAGCACTCATATTAATTTTAATTTTTATCTAAAGTAAGCTAAATCTATTATAATATAATCAATTAAATTAGTAAATGGACGGTTTTTTTAAAGTTATTTGTTGTAAATATTATTTTTATTAAAGGAGCCGCATTGAGGGCATTTATTGACTTTTTTTAATCCTTCCTCCAGATAAGCGAATTGACAATATTCACAGACTCTTAATTCTTGTTCATGAGTGAAGATGTTTTTTTTTCGAGCATGATAATGTTGATATCCCCAAAAGCCCAAAACGACCGTTAGGGTAAAACATAGATAGAGCATAAAACCTGTCGCAAATGTCAGTTCAATCATAACTCGACCTTAACTCCATTAACTACAAGATATTGATAAATGGTTTTTCTATCTTTTAGTCCTTCTATAACCAAGCTCAGGGTAGAAGGGCAAAAATATATGAAAAATCTCAACTTGAATTTAAAAAAATTGTATACATTCCTCTTTTCAGGCATATATTAATTTAGGTCAATGTTGGAAAAAAGGAGATCTTTTATGGCTATGTTCTTAGCGTCTATTACCTTTTTATTAGAGGTATTTTCAATAGCGGCAGGTCTAGTGCTGATTTCGTTAAGCAAGGAGCACAGAGAATCATTCTCCGCGGCTGGTTGGCTTTTAATCATTGTTGGAATATTAGGAGCAATTTGCACTTTCTACTACTCGATGCATTACTACAATTTGGGTGATTTTGCACACGCCTATCCTCAAATGATGATGACGGAAAAAACATAACTCAACGAAACAACCAATTAAATTAGGAAGGTTATTATGGCTAATCAATCTAAAGATCCTATTTGCGGAATGAATGTTGATCCAAATAAAGCTCAGTATAAAACCGAATATCAAGGGAATCAATATGTATTCTGTAGTCAGCAATGCTTGACCAAATTTAAGCAGAATCCAAATCAATACAGCTCAGGGAAATAAGCATGGCAAAAGAGCAATTAGATCCTGTATGTGGCATGATGGTCGATCCAGATCAGAGTGTTTATAAAAGTAGCCATCAAGACAAACAGTATGTTTTTTGCAGCAAACGTTGCCTAGATAGCTTTAAAAAGGATCCTGAAAAATATATGCATCCGCAATCCCAACAACAAAATCAAGC
>JACDES010000088.1 GCA_013816265.1 Parachlamydiaceae bacterium
TCGAGTAACGTTTTCTATACGGAGATTAGATCCGCATAGGTAGGCTTTGGTTTAGTATGTTTAATACCTCCTCATCCGTTTGATTGACTTAGTTTAATATACCCGCGATTCGCGCGGAGTGCGAAAGCCCTCTTTCGCTTTGTTATGAAGCGCCAAATTTAGATTTGACGCTTACTATTAGACTACCTTTTTTGTTGGCAATACCAATTTTCTTGTGGTGCTGAAGGTCCCAGTAGTGATAATGCTATAGTCATGCGGATTAATAATCGGCTCTTCTTTTTTGTGTTTTAGACATTGCTTTTGCCAGATTTCATAATCCTCGCGGAATTTTAAATGGTCTTCATTATCATATGGTATTTTTTTAAAATACATTTCTTCATTACCCCCTTCAGAATTTACAGAACACAATAGAGAAAGCAAATAATAGTAAAAAGGATTTTCCTTAGTAGCGTGTTTTACAGCTAACCTCAACGATTCTAATGCCCCTTTAATGTCACCTGTTATTTCTAACATAACTCCTTTGTCAAAATGCAAAGTTGCATCTGAAGGATCAACAGCAATTGCTTTATCATAAAATTCTAGTATTAGCTTAGAAATTTTCAAATGATGGTGTTTATTTGCATTTGAGTAATCAGCTTTTTTACTTATGGTGGATTGAAAATTTTCTCCAGCTAAAGCCTCTAAGCCATCCATGTATTTATCGTGAACCACTTCAAATTGTTTAATAAAGGGTTCCATTAAATGACGATGAATTGTCACAGCAGTTTGAGCATATTGGGCAGATAGGTCTTTGAAAGATTCTAATCCAAATTGCTTGCCAATTTCTAATTCGTCAAGTAATGCCTGCAACTTGACATTTTTTTCTGTACTTTTTTCTGCGGAAATCTTTTTTAGTTTATCTTGCGTGATTGTAAGAGTAAATTGAGCAAAATCTCTTTTGTAAGTGGTATTTTTAGTATCTAATTTGCACGCATTCTTAAGACAATCTAAAATGTGCTGAGAATTTTCTCGGCTATTACCCTTATTAAAAAATTGAGCTAATTTATAATATTGTTCTGCTGTTAATTTGACTTCACTTGCCCATGGATGGCTTTGAATGTCTATGTAAAGAGACATTAGCTCAACATTATTTTCTAGTTTAAAATAAAGCTCAATCAATGTTTTTAAATAATCACCAGGAATTGGATCTAACTCGTATGAGTCGCGAAAATACTGAACAACTTTTGGATCATCGCGGGTTATTACTGATTTTTCTTTTTCAGCAACACCTAATGCCCTAAACTTTTTAGCTAATTCTTTAGCATGAATCGGATTTTCTTTTGTGGCCACTTTAAGAAGATCAATAGCCTCTTGTTGTTCTGGGGATTTGGTTCCCCACCAACTTGTTTGTTTGAATAAATACTCTGCAATTTTAATTCGTAAATCGGCAGCTCGAACTTGAATGGTTTTTCTATCTTGTTCGCTTATATCTATTTGAGTCAATCGCTTTTCATACAGCTTTAAGGCCTTTTTAAACACTTCAATGCTTTGTGGAACTTTTTGATTAAAATCTAATATATTACCAATTTTTTCAATAATAATGACATGGTGGGAAAACTTCTCGAGCCAAGAGTTTAATAATCCTGAAAGATGTATGGTGGATTTATTTTGAATGAATTGATTAATAAATTTTAAAATAAATTCGGCATCTTTTTCACTAAAAGCAAAGTACCTTTCAGCATACTTTAAAGCCATCGGAAACTTATTAAATTTAAGTGCTTCTTGTACGCAAGCAAGGGTTATTTCTCTTAATTCTTTGTCATTTTTTTCAAAGGCATTTAATTTTGCTTTTTCCATAAATATCAGAAAACGCTCACCAAAGTTCTTTCCAAAATTTTCTGGAGATGCTTTCCATTGTTGAATAAATAAATTAACAAATCTCTTCTGATATTCAAGATCACTTAATAATCTTAAGGCAACTTCTTGCTCCTTAGAATTAGAACCCCAATAGGTTGTTTGCTTAAGCAAATAAGCATTAACTTTCGTGCCTAATACTTCGACTCGTTCAAGGGCATATGTTCTCGTTTCATCACTAATTGATGTATCCAATAACTGTTTTTCATAATAGGTCAATGCCTTTTCATGAGTCTCAAAACTGGCTTCATCTTCTTTGTTCGCTGAAAATATATTTCCAATCTTTTCAAAGATGATGAAATTATTATTAAAATGATTAAGCCAACCTTTCATAAATGGATAAAGCTGTTTAGAAGCTTGATATTTAAGAAATAGATCAATAACGATGCTGACGAACTCAGGATCGTTATCAAAGGTGTTGAGAACTCGCTCTACATATTTTTTTGCGGGGATTGGTTTGTTGTTTGTTAAAGCCACTTCAGCACATAAAAATGCCATTTTTTGAATTTCAGTTTTATTTTCATTCAAGATACTCGCATCACATTTATCTAAAAAGGTTACAAAAGTTTTTCCAAACCGCTTTTCAAAGTCTTTTGGAGTTTGATTGAATTGTTGGATAAATGCCTGAGATAATTTTTGTTGTATTTCTTTATTTTTTTCATTCAATACAAAGGCTTCTGAAAGATACTTGATGGCATTTTCATAATTGTCGCTTAATTCTCCAGGTTGATCAACAGCGTTAACCTGATTATTTAAGTAAGCAGTTCCTATTTTAACCTTAATATCAACAATTTTATTTCCAATTTGATAAGTATGAAATTCTATTTCATAAAGTTTGCAGATGTCATCTAATACCAAAATGGCATCTGGAATTCGTTGAAGACTCCAATATGCATCGGCGATTTTAGTTAGCATTTCAATGTTTTGAGTATAATGCTGTTTTAGAATCTGTAAAAATGGCTCTACCAATCGGATTTGGGAAAAATTTATATAAATTTCACCCATTCTCAATCTTATTTCCTTTAGACTCGCTTTATCTTTAATTAGGCTGAGTAAAAAGTTTAACTGCTCTTCGGCTAATGAAGGATTATTATTTTGAAAGGCCGTTGTAGCTAATTCATAAATTGTGTTTTGGATTTCATTGCTTCGATTTTTAATTGTCTGAATACTGAAATTTTTCTCTAGAAAGGCCTTAAATTGATTCCAAAATTTTTCTTGAAAATACGGAGCTTTATTTTTTAAAGAGTGAGCTTGTAAGAGGAAGTTGAAGGCTTGAGCATAATTCTCTTTTTCACAAGCACGTTTAGCTAATTCCAAAGGTGCATCGCCAAAATTAATAAGATTTTTTGGGTTTATAGAAGGATTTTCGAAAAATCTAAACCAAAAATGAGGTTGAAGGACTTTAGCGTGAATCTTATGGTAGTCTTCAAGGACGGTGCGCATTTTTTTCAAGCTGTCATTAGCCGCTTGAGTCGTTTTTGCATTATGTAGATTCCAAATATCGTTTACAACGGCAACGACGGAGCGATGTGATAAAGGAGATTTTAAATTATATTGAGCCCCTTGCAATCTTTTGATTGTGCTTTCTTTGAGGTGTCCATGCGTGGCACCTGTATACAGAAGTTTAAGAAGTTCTGAGGTAACTTTTACTGAATCCCCTTGATTACCGAAACCCAACAAACCACTGATAACTTGAATAATCCTTTCAATTAAGGAGAGATAGGAAAACTCATGATTTTTTACTGAAAGTTGCTGTTCATTTGGATTATATAGAATGGAATCTAATTGGGCTTGAAATTGAGATTGAGTCCAATTTTTTGGATATACATCAGGGCAAGATTCAGGATAAAGTTTGTTTGACATGTTTATTTACTCATTTAAATTTATAAATTATAATATAATATAACACATTTGTTTATTAATGTTAAATAAAATCTGTATTTTTAAATAAATAATTGTTAAGAAATTGTAAATGAAATTAAACGATGGGAGTAAAAAACAGAGGTCTAAAGGATACTATCATAAATTTTTTATATGTGGTATGTTTTGTTTTTTTTTATGAAATTGATAAAAAGCGAATGATGGAACGAGGAATGAAAGAAAATTCAAATAATAAAATGCCTTATAAACGTATTTTGCTGAAGCTTTCTGGAGAAACCTTATTAGATGAGAATGGTTTTGGGATCTCTCAGCATGCTTGTAAGCAAGTAGCGGGCTATCTTCATAAAATCAAACAAAGTGGTGTGGAACTTGGTGTCGTGATTGGTGGAGGCAATATTTTTCGTGGCCTCGATCTTAAGGAAAGTGGAATGCCAAGAACTCCTGCAGATCATATGGGGATGTTGGCAACGCTTTTAAATGGGATCGCGATACAACAAGCCCTCATATCAATTGGTGCCAAGGCTTGTGTGATGAGTGCCTTAGAATGTCCAAAAGTAGCAGAGCCTTATAACTGGATGAAGGCTTTGAAATATTTGGAAGAAGGGTATATTGTTATATTTGTTGGTGGAACAGGAAATCCCTATTTTACTACTGACACTGCAGCAGCATTAAGAGCTAACGAAATCCATGCTGATATATTGCTTAAGGCAACAAAGGTGGATGGAATTTATAATAAAGATCCTCTAAAATATCCTGATGCGAAAAAATATGATAAAATTTCATATTCACAAATATTAGCAGAAAAATTACAAGTGATGGATGCAACGGCAGTGACATTATGTAGTAGCGGTCAAATTCCTATTTTTGTATTCAATATGAAACGATTATTAGGGAATAATTTTCAAGAGGTGTTGACCGATTTGAGTCACGGTACTCTTGTTACCTAATACCACGCTCGGGTAGGATTGTTAATATTTTTGCTGCGTCAAAGTTCCGGGGTTGAGCGATCGTAAGTCACCCTATATTACTAATATTGGGTGACTTACGATCACTCAACCGCGGGAGCTTTCACGCCCAAAAATATTAAAAATCCTACCCGAGCGTGGTATAAAAACCAAAACTCAGGTTATAAATTATTAAGAGATTTCATTAAGGGAGAATTTTATGAGTATCACAGACCAAACAAAAGCTAAAATGCTTGCTGCGATCGAACATCTGAAAAATGATTTAAAAAATATTCGTACAGGCCGAGCAAATCCAGGAATGATCGACCATGTGTCCGTCGAGATATATGGAAGTCCGGTGCGTATCCAGAGTATTGCTTCGATATCTGTTCCAGATAATAGACAGCTGCTTATTACACCATTTGATCCTCAGAATAGTTCTGCGATTGGAAAAGCAATTGATAAAGCGAATATTGGATTTAATCCGATCGTTGAAGGTAATTGTGTAAGGATTAAAATACCACCAATGACAGAAGAAATTCGCAAAAGGATGGCAAAACTTTGTCATGAAGAAAGAGAAAAGACAAAAGTGAGTATTCGTAATATTCGTCGTGAAGCAAATGATTATGTTCGTAAAGAAAAAGCTGATGGAAGAATGGCTGAGGACATGATGAAGAAAAATGAAAAGATCATTCAAGATTTAACGGATAAGCATTGCAAAGAAGCCGAAGATTTAGCTGAAAAGAAAGAAAAAGAAATTTCGACAATTTAGAGCTTGCACAAAAAATCAGGTTTTATATAGGATAAAACCTCTTCTTTAAATAAAGAAGATTGTATCGCTCATGTAGCGTGTGTCTCTAGTATGGCCCCATCGTCTAGTTAGGTCTAGGACACCGGATTTTCATTCCGATAACAGGGGTTCGAATCCCCTTGGGGTCAATACGAGTCTTTAGCTCAGTTGGTTAGAGCACCTCACTTTTAATGAGGGGGTCGATGGTTCGAGTCCATCAAGACTCATATTTTCAAACACTAAGCACTGAAATACTTAGGTTCATGATCAATATCATTAACGTATAGTTTTTGGCTGATTATTTGGTCCGTGGTGCAGAAACGGTGCACTAAAAAACAATCTATGCAACATTCTCCAATCGCCAAAATCCTTAAATTAGAGGTTGGAGTCATGGCGTCCATATTCAAAAGAAAATCCAAAGATGGCAAGAGGTTTACCTGGCGTGCTGTTGTCCGTATGAAAGGTTATCCCACGGCCAGTAAATCTTTCGAACGAAAGCAGGAAGCTGATGACTGGGGGGCCAGGAAACCGTGCGCCGTATTAAATAAAGTCAATTTAATTATACCACGCGTGGTATATAGTCAGCATAAAAATCAGTATACTTATGCAAATCTTATGTCCCGTTTATATGGTGATGGAGCCTTAGACTATCATCGAACTCCGAAGGCATAACTAAAACAATAAATTCAGAGATTTTATGACAAAAAAAACAGTGTCATCTACTTTAAAATCCCGCCAAAATTTGCCAATCTTGCCAAGTAACCTACTCGAAGACTTACGTCACATGATAGAGGAAACACGCAAGTCTATCGCCCTTGCCATCAATGTAGGAGTTACCTTACTTTACTGGCGTATAGGCAAACGCATTCGTCAAGAAACTCTCCAAGATAAACGAGCTGAATACGGAAAGAAGATTGTCGCATCACTGTCGCGACAATTGGCTCTAGACTATGGAACCGGATTTACGGAAAAGTATTTAAGAAAAATGATTCAATTTTCAGAAGTTTTCTTTGATGAGCAAATTGTCGCATCATTGATGCGACAATTAAGTTGGTCTCATTTTCTTATGTTAATTCCTATCAAAGATATTACCAAAAGAGATTTTTACGCTGAAATGTGCCGCATTGAAAAATGGAATACAAGGACGTTGCGTAATAAAATTGATTCTATGTTGTATGAACGAACAGCCATTTCAAAAAAACCGAGATTGGTTGCCAAGGCCGAATTGGACGCCCTTCGAAAAGAAAATCTCCTTACACCAGATCTGATCTTTCGTGATCCCTATGTCCTTGAATTCCTAAACCTCAATGATCGATACCTTGAAAAAGACCTTGAGGATGTCATCATGCGAGAGCTGGAGCAGTTTTTATTAGAGATAGGAACAGGATTTAGCTTCCTTGCTCGTCAGAAACGTATTACTGTAGATGATGAAGATTTTCGTTTAGATCTTCTCTTCTATCATAGAGACTTAAAACGACTTGTCGCGATTGAACTCAAGTTAGGCAACTTCAAGCCTGAGTACAAGGGTCAAATGGAACTCTACCTACGTTGGCTAGATAAACATGAACGCCGCACAGGAGAAGAATCACCTATCGGTCTTATCCTCTGTGCTGGCAAGAAGAAAGAACAAATTGAATTGTTAGAGCTAGACCGCTCTGGCATCCATGTAGCTGAATATCTTACGGCATTGCCCTCAAAGAAAATTCTTCAAGAAAAACTTCACTTAGCCATTGCACATGCACGTCAGCGCATAGGAAACCAAGTTGAGAGTACGAATGAAACCTGATTTAGAATCAGCGAAAATTCAGAAATAAATGAATGGTTAGTTAGTCAAAAAAACAAAAGGTACAAAAATGATTAAAAAAACCCAACCTTCAGAAGAAATAGAATGCGATATGAGCAGCGGCAATGTTTTTGCAGATCTTGGCATTGAAAATCCAGAAGAAGAATTAACCAAAGCTAATCTTGTTTGGGAAATTGAACAAATTATTAAGAAGAAGAAATTGACTCAAGTCAAGGCTGCTAAGTTAATGGAAATTAATCAACCAAAAGTGTCTGCTTTAATGCGACGCAAACTTGATGGATTTTCAATAGAAAGGTTGATTCATTTCTTGAATAATTTCGGGCAAGATTTTGACATTATTGTCAGATAGAAACCCGCAAATCGTAAACAAGCACGAATTAACGTATATCATGACAAAAAAAAGAGATTTTACATATTTTTCAATCTAAATATTTGGTATATGTATCTCATTAGCTAAATTAATTATTATATAAACTTCAGTGAAGGTTGTGTAGTTCATGATTGAAAAAAAATCGGATAAATCTCTTCCTCCCGCCGACAGACCACTAGAATGCGGAGAATGTAAAAAACCTATTACCGTTCGTTATACAGAAATTGTAGGAGACAGCATCGTTAACACAAGCATGTGCGCTGACTGTCCTGAACTTACAAGACGTTTATTTGGAACAACTCCAGCCGAACAACTTCATGGCATAACTGGCCAAACTAATCTGGGTTGTGGAAATTGTGGAACAACACTAGAGGATGTCAAAAGAGGTCATCGCTTGGGTTGTATGGAGTGCTATAATGTTTTCGGAGATTTACTATTACAAGAGATGCAAACAGCAGAAAGGCTCCCTCCTCGCATACTCTCGGGAAAAAAATCACAACCCACTCACATCGGTCGATCTCCAGGTGAAAGCTTAGTAATCAACCTATCCTCGCGTCTGCTAGCTTTAGATGAAGCTTTAAAAGAAACTCTCAGCCGTGAAGATTATGAACAAGCTGCGTGGTTACGAGATCAAATTAAAGCTCTTACGGAAAACGAAGACCAAAAAAAGGGTGAGGGAGAATCTACAAACGAAGGAACGAAAAATGAGTGAGAAGCACCCCAATCATTTAATTTGCAATAAGAAACCTTGGAAAGATGATAATGAGAGTATCTGGTTGGGTTCTATTATTACTCTTAACAGAAATTTAGAGAAATTTAATTTTCCAAGTAAGTTATCTCCAGATAAACGTAAGCAGATTATCTCACTTGTCGGTAAAGATCTATTAGCTAATAAGCTTCTGAAGAATCCTAAGATAATAAAAGGTGAGGAAATATCCGCTGTAGAAAAAGAATTTTTAGTAGAACATTTTTTAAGCCCGCAAAGTTTTCAACAAGTGCAGACGGGTGAAGCCTTTGTGTTAGACGATTCGGGGGAATTTTTAGGACTTTTTAATTTATATGATCACATCAGTCTAAAATGGATCGATTGTAAAGAAGACCTAGAAAATGCATGGGCACGTTTAGTCGAGATTGAAGGAGAATTGAATAAAACTGTTAACTTTGCTTTTTCTCCAAAATTTGGATTTTTAACTTCAGATCCAACCCAGTGTGGAACAGCGCTCATTGTCGATGTCTTTTTACATTTACCGGGATTAATATATTCGGATCTATTAGATGTAACTATAAATAAATATAAAGAGGAAGGTATCCTGCAAACAGGTCTACAAGGGGATCCAAATGAAATTATTGGTGATATTGTATCTTTTCATAACGCATATACTTTAGGTGTTACCGAAGAGAATATTCTTACCTCATTGCGTACATTGACGATGAAAATTTTGGTAGAAGAAAAAAGCATTCGTTCTCATATCAAACATGAGAAACCATCTGCCATGAAAGACAAAGTCAGTCGAGCTTACGCAATTTTATTACACTCATATCAAATTGAAGCTATCGAAGCTCTAAATGCAATCAGTTTGCTGAAATTAGCTTTAGACCTCGAATGGGTCACTGGAGTAGATCATAGAGCTCTTAACGAACTGCTTTTCGATTGTCGTCGATCTCATCTCTTATGTCAGTATGAATCTAAGATCAGTCTTGAAGAAATACCTCATAAGCGTTCTGAATACATTCACAATGTATTAAAAAATGCAACATTGCATATTTGATATAGATGAAATTCAACCCAGAAAAAGTAGTTAAAAATGAAAAAAGGGGTAGGTTTAAATCCCAACAACCATAATCACTTTAGCGATCATCTGATTCCTATTTGTGTCTTGATGGATATGCCTTATTTAGTGACGGATGAAAATTATTGTCGTGAGATTCAGAATCTTTATCCAGATGTACAACCTCTTTTAGTTGAATGGCAAGATGTTACCCCACAGTATCTTGTAGAAAATTTCGATGTTTTATATCAATCTGAATATTGGCATCGCTTAAATTTCTATTCAAGTTTCGCTGCATTAGAAAAAAAATATCAAAAAGTAATGCGCAATGTTCATTGTCCGCATGGATTTTCTGATAAGATATTTTGGTTCCGACATGCTGTTACAGAAGATATACTGCTCACTTATGGTGACAATATGTTTGATATGTTCAAAGAACTTGGGATTGAACATCAACTTAATGCGTATGTACGAACAGGAAATTATCGTTATCAGTATTATCTAAATAATCAATCGTTTTTTGATAAAATCGTCGAAGATAGAATTTGGGGTAGATTTTCAAAAAAACAACCAACAATTCTTTATGCACCTACTTGTAATGATGAGGAGCAAAATACAACTTTCTTAGAAGCCGATTATATTTATGAAAATCTTCCTTCTAATTACAATCTAATTGTTAAAATTCATCCAGCATTAGAAGAAACTGATGCTCCTGCAATATATCGTACAATTGGTAAGTATGAAAAAAAAGGAAATATTATTTTTATTAAAGATTTTCCGCTCATATATCCTATTTTAGCTCGAACAGATATCTACCTTGGTGATAAGTCTTCGATTGGATATGATTTTCTAGCTTTTAATCGACCGATGTTCTTCTTAAATCAGTATAAACAACAAATAAGTAATAACCGCAATATATTCTTATATCGATGTGGCGTAGAAGTGATGCCAGAGGATTATGTGAATCTTTATAAAATTATAGATAAAAATCTTTCTATAGATGCAAATAAATTCACTCAGATACGATCAGAAATGTATAAATACACTTTTGGTGAGCCTGTGCCTTCGAAAGAATTAAAAAAAGCCATCATTCAATCATATGATTCATCAAGGAAATTTGAAGTTTAGAGAATTAAATAGCATTTAGGTATGACGCCACTCTTTGTGTCTTTGTGTCTTTGTGTTGAATTTTTTGCTCCATTTCTAATAGTAGCTATTGGGGATACCGAAAATGCCAATTGTATTAATGATTATGTCATGAAGCATTCCAGAGCCTTGTACAAATTAAACACAAAGACACTAAGACGCTAAGACACTAAGAAAGGTCGCCACTCTTCGTGTCTTTGTGTTGAATTTTTTGCGCCATTTCTAATAGTAGCTATTGGGGATACCGAAGACGCCAATTGTATTAATGATTATGCCATGAAGCATTCCAGAGCCTTGTACAAATTAAACACAAAGACACAAAGACACTAAGAAAGCGCGCCACTCTTCGTGTCTTTGTGTCTTTGTGTTGAATTATTCTAAACTCATCTCTATCACTTTCCTTTTTTGTTACAAATCTATACAAATCACTCATTTGCGTGATGAAGCATTAAAATGAAGTTTTATTTGTTTAAATAATTCTGATATATTATCTTCAACCTTAAACATGATGAAAAAATAAATATAGACGAACATCAAAGTACTTTTTTATAAAATCAATTACTTTTTCAAGAACTAAATAATATTTAAAGAGGTATTCAATGCAAAATATAGGATTATTACAAGGCAACCTTGTCGAAATTAGTAGTGTTCTAGATCAAAAAGGTGCTTTATCTGATTTGCAAGTTGTTTACAAGAATAGAGTATTCAAAAAAAGTTATTCGGCCGGTATTATTGGGTTTATAGATCGTTTTTTTGGTGAACCGCAGTCACCTCAAGTAGTAAGAAATGTTCTCAAATATACTTTTCAAGATCTTTTCGATCAAGCTGTATTGCAAGGATATTTTGCTCATCATAAGCATATTGCTGATATGTTAAAGCAAATTGATAAAGCAGCAAAAATGCCTGTCAATGAAGAAATTCGTAATGGCCAGAAGCAACGTCTTCGTGATTATACCCATTCTGCTATAGGTGATAATGAGAAACTAAAATCCGATGAAGAATACAATAAACTAAATAAATATTTTGAAGAAGAGTGTGATAAGGATTTATTAACGGAATCTAAAATTAATGAATTTAGAGTGCTTGTCACTACTTGCAATCAAGCCACAAGAGAGTTTTGGAGAAATGCACTGAATCAAAAAACACGAATGAATCTAGCTCCAATTGAAGAATGGCTATCTAACTCCAAATTGATTGAAAACAAATCGTTAAATAAAGCCTTAAGACGCGCACAATGTCTCACTGATCTTGAAGGTATCGTTGGACAGAAAATTCCTATCGTAGAACTTGCCAAAATGTGTAGCCAAGATGGTCTTACAAAGAGTGAGACAACAGTTGTTGAAAAATGGATAGCAAAAATAAACGTAAATAAAGATATAATCACTCTTAAAAACTTTGTAGGAGCTATTAAAGAAATCGTTTCCGTAATAAACATACAAGGACAATATCCTGTAAGGTTTGATGATTTTATGCTCAAACTTGATGAGATGAATTGTGAGCTATTACAAATGGAAGATAATGACCATATGCAATGGCGCGAGAGTTTAAAAGAAGGGGATAGCTTCTATTGCAACAATCAATATTTACTTTTGGGGAAAGAATTAGGTGCCGAAAAGGTCGTAGATGACAAATACCGCGTATTTGCTCTTCAGGGAAACATGGAAAATTACGTTGTAAAAATTGCCAGAAACAGACTTCAATTAAAATTTGATGCAGCAAGGGTTGAAAAATTACAATGGGGAATTCAATCAGTACAAATTGTTAAAAATTTAGGAAATGACCCCGAAAAGCCCATATCAGGTTTAGATCGAAAGGGAATATGTGTCGTATTAGAAAAATTAGAAAAACCCCTTAAAGATATTGTCTGGACGAGTAATTCGGCAAAATTGAGTAAAGCAGATGAAATGAAAGCACATGTAATTGCAAATCTTGTTTATTGCATGCAGCAGTGGAAGGCTGTTCCGGATCACTTGGATTTTAAATCTTTAATGTTTGATGTAAATGGAGTTTTAAAATCTATTAAAATTTTGCAGAAAGGTCCATTCAATTACAACAGTTTAGAAGAGTTTTGTCGGCTAGCATCTTTGGGTTGTATACATGTGTTAGATTATCTTATGCATGTTTCTAAGTTAGTTGATCATCCAATTGCCGATTTCTATCGTAAGGCTGTTTTATTTACGCTCCAAACCGGAAATAACAACTTGTTGATGTTACCACAACCTACTAAATATAGAGATCTGATTTACGAGAGACATGTTGAAGAGCTATGTAAACAAGCACAAAGCATTCGTCAAGATACCTTTAAGGCTGTGCGTGATCAATTAAGAAGAAAGGGGATGCATCATTTTAAAAACGATTCTGATTTGGAACAAGAAGTCTCGTCAAGACTAATGAAATTTTACAAAGATTTATCCACTCCCGGGCACATACCACCAACTTTTCAAAAGCTTATTATCGACAGCTTTTTGAATGAAAATGAAGGTGAAATTACTCAAAATCCAACCGTACTAAATTATTATAAAAGGGCTTTTGAACGGATGATGAAATTTAATACATCCGCTATTGAAGCAATTCAATGAGTTATTAAGTGAGTACGACACAGGTTGCATGACGTCCTGTTATTTTTTTGTCACGTCGAAATGAAAAATAGTCGTGGGAATTTGAATAGGTGCTTAAAGCAGCTATCTCGATATGATGAGGGAGAATGCCCTCTTGTTGTAGTTGATAAGTACTGATGGCCCAAAGATCGAAATAGGTTGGCCTCACTTGAAAATGCCAAAACTCTTCAGGGAGTTCTTGTTTGTAGTGAATAAATTCTGCTTCATCGGGTCCAAGGCTTGGTGAAATGCAAACAAGCAATTCTGATGGTTTTGAACCGAATGATTTTTGCATATATTCTATCGTTTCTTTGTAAATATTTTTCACGTTTCCTCGCCATCCTGCATGAACATTTGCAATGGCTTTATGAATAGGATCATAAAAAATTGCGGCTTGGCAATCCGCATGTTTTATCATGAGATTTAATCCAGGTTCATTTGTCACTAGGGCGTCATAGTTCACACTTTCTATGGGAGAATTGGAAGTAATACGTGTTATATCTTTGTCATGACATTGTTTTGCCCAAAATAATTTTATGGGCTCTGAAGTATCTTGAAAATGTGATTGAATTCTTTGTAAATTTGTTTTTACAGCATTTTCATCGTCATCGACATCAAAACTAACATTTAAACTTGAATAGGGCCCTGTACTTACACCACCAGAACGAAGAAATACGGCATGTTTAAGATGTGGAATATCTGACAATAATTCAAATTCCAACCATTCCAAACCATTTTTAGAAAATTTTTGCATGATTAACATTCATTTTAAGGTTTTTGACAAGAGGTCTAATAAAGCAGTGTAACCGACTCTGGTATTTCTCTCGATAAGAAAAAATGTAAAATAATATTAATCCAAAGTTCGCTATGTTAATTTTTCAAAAATTGATTTGATATTTACAATAAAATTGATTATTTTTCTTTCATAATTTCGGAAGTGTCGATGTGACTCTAAAAAATTATGTTTTAAATTGTTTATCGAAAGAAAATGAGGTAATGATGAATACAAAATTATTATGGGCAATTGCTTTTGCATCTATGTCTATTACTACTCTTCAAGCGCACGTTGGTTCACACACAGATACTGCAGCAGTAAAAACTGAAAAAAAAATTGAAGGGTATAAAGAAATTCACACAAAAGACTTAAGTTCATTATTGCGCTCAAATCCAGCAGTTGTCGTTGTTGATGCACGTACAGCTCAATATGATGATGGAAAGCGTATTCCTGGTGCAAAATTTATCCCTTATGACACGAAGGATGAAATTATTCTGTCTTCATTAACTGATAAAGGGGCAACTATAGTTGTTTATTGCACAAGTTCTGAGTGTCCATTAAGTAAATATTTAGCAGAACGTTTGGTAAAATTAGGTTACAAGAACGTTTGGAAATATCCTGATGGACTTCAAGATTGGGAATCAACAAATAATCCAGTTGAGAAAGTGAAACCAGGTCAAATCAATGGAATGAAAGCGGCAGAACCTGCACTTAAGAAGGCTGCAATAACTCCAACACCTGAAAGCAAACCAACACCTGCTAAATCATAAGCGATCATATATCACACGAGGTATAGCTGCAAAAGGGAATTTTCCCTTTTGCAATTATACCACGTTCGGGTAGCTTGTTAATTTTTTTGTGCGTGAAAGCTCCCGCGGTTGAGCGATCGTAAGTCACCCAATATTAGTAATATGGGGTGACTTACGATCGCTCAACCCCGGG
>JACDES010000089.1 GCA_013816265.1 Parachlamydiaceae bacterium
GGGTAATGCAGCCCTGAAAGGGCAAAGCAACCCCTGGTTTAATGTATAGAAAAATAGAACTGCGGATGCAGTTCAATAATTGCGTTAGTCTCCATCACGCTTTTATTGAACTGCATCCGCAGTTCGATATTTTGGTTATGCTATCCAGGGGTAGCTTGCCCTTTCAGGGCTGCTCAACCCCTGGCTACCTATATTTAACTGCTCTGCAGTTGTACAAGGTTAATACTTATAAAATCCATATGTTTAGATTTGACGCTTACCCTTGGAGTGCGCGTCGCTTGAGGCTAAGAAAAAATTATTCGATTTTGAATTCTTTATCTTCTGATTTTTTCATCATTCTATCCGTGATAGCGTCAACAACATCATCCAAACCTATCCCATAAGCTGCAGATATTTTAAATAATGTATTTGGAGGGAATTTATAATTTTTACAAAATTCTTTAATGTTTCCTTCGGATTGATCGGAATCAATTTTGTTAAGAGCAACAATATGCGGCCTATTCAACAAATCGGGATTGTATGCCGCTAACTCTTCTCGTAATACACGGTAATCGTCTGCAGGTGTGCGTCCATCGATTCCTGATGCATCCAAAATAAATATCAGTAATTTCGTTCTTTCAATATGGCGTAAGAACTCGAGTCCGAGGCCTCGGTTTTGATTAGCCCCTTCAATAATACCAGGAATATCTGCGATATAAATACGTTGATAATTTCCTAATTCGATGAAGCCTAAATTTGGTTGGAGGGTTGTGAAAGGATAGGCTGCTACTTTAACACGAAGTCCGGCTAATGAGGATATCAATGTTGATTTTCCGGCATTTGGAAAGCCTACTAAACCGACATCCGCAATAAGTTTCAATTCTAATTCAATGTTAAATGTTTCGCCATAAGTTCCATCTGTGCTTTGATTGGGAGCTCGGTTTGTTGGCGATTTAAAACTTTCATTACCACGGCCACCACGACCTCCTTTACATAGAACAAATCTTTCTTGGTCTTTAGTAAAGTCGTGAAGAACTTTTCCTGATTGGCTATCTTTTACCAATGTTCCCAGTGGAACTTTCATGATGAAGTCACGACCGTCACGTCCGGATCTGCAGTTTCCGCCTCCATCCCCGCCGTTTTCGGCTTTAATATGGCGTCTGTGTCTAAACCAATCTAAGGAAGAAAGTTGAGTTTCGGCTTCTAATATAATTGATCCACCTTTGCCGCCATTACCACCACAGGGACCGCCCTTAGGAATGTATTTTTCTCGGCGCCAAGCAACGATACCATTTCCGCCTTTACCGGCAGTGAATTCAACATTTACGCGATCAATGAACATGGGACTTTTCTCAAACTTTTATCTTGTAGATATTTATTTATTTTTTGATAGGAGAGGTGAACAGTGGCGAAAACTTAGAGGCTTTGAAGAAAATATTTCGGTAATTATTTTACTTAATTTCTTCATAGCCTCTCAATTCATTTGAAGAGGATAAAAACCTAAGAGTTCTTAACGCTTGTCTCGATAGAGATGTAAGTTTTGTTAGTTTTTCTAAAAGCTACAATACCATCCGCTAATGCAAAAAGTGTGTCGTCAGTACCACGACCTACATTTTTAGCAGGATGCCATTTAGTTCCTCGTTGTCTAACTAAAATGCTACCAGCTCTAACCACTTCACCTGATCCAACTTTTACACCCAAACGTTTTGAGTGAGAATCACGTCCGTTACGGGTTGAACCCTGACCTTTCTTATGCGCCATGACGTGCCTCCTTACCCTTTTGTTTGTGTTCAGCTTCGTTTTTGCCGATACCAGTAATTTTTACTCTTGTATACTTTTGGCGGTGACCCCATTTGCGGCACTGGTTGTGGCTAGGCTTGTATTTCAAGCAAGTCACTTTTTCACCGCTTACAGTTCCGATAACGTCGGCAAAAACCGGAAGATTTTTAACGCTTGGTGTGCCGATTTGTGTTTTTGAACCGTCGAATGCGAATAAAACTTCACCGAACTCAACTTGAGCTCCGTTTTCAGCATCGTTTAAAAGTTCTACATCTAGGATATCGCCTACCGCAACGCGATACTGCTTTCCACCTGTTTTTATAATGGCGTACATGTTGGACATTTTGCCCCCTTCAAGGAATATAGCTAAGCAATTTTGAATACATAAAATTAACGAAAAGTCGAGTTTACCTGAACAAGAGTTTGAAATCAACAAGAAAATAGACTTATGTTCAATTATCTTATAAAAAGGATATAAAAATGCAACACAAAGACACAAAGGCACGAAGACACACAAAGTAAGAATGAGCATATCAAATCATCGGTGCATCAATAGAGGCTCATCGAACCGGCAATAAATGGCGTCTCTTCTTTGTGTCTTCGTGTCTTTGTGTTTAATCTGTTTGAAGTTGTGAATGAAGTCTATGCGAGCAAAAAAAAAGCGAAGATAAGACGTGCCTATCTTCGCTAAAGTGGCCAGAACTGGAATCGAACCAGCGACACAAGGATTTTCAGTCCTCTGCTCTACCGACTGAGCTATCTGGCCATACTCGAAGAAGAACAATAGTCAATACAGGCATTTTTATGCAATGCCTTTTATATAATTAATGTAATTTTTCTATATTTTCACCCCAAGGATCTATTCAGGGGCGGTTCTATTTTTTTATCGCACCATAAGTATGAAGAAGTATCATATCTTTTACAATATTTACTGCTTCTTGTTGCTGGAGATCATCTTCTCCATAATCTTTTTGTCTTTTTACAGAAACACCCAGCATTTCCTCTTCTTCGCTATCGGGCTCATTAGAAGCAAGTTTTGCTTTATCGCCCTTCAAAAAGTACTGATAGCTCTTATTATTGGCAATACGGTACTCACTGTTAGTCTTTAGAGTTGGAAGTAGAAGATGCCATTCTATTTTTTTCTGTTGTAATTTAGGAATATAGTATTTCATGTACCAAGATTTAATATCTGGAGCGATATCTTTCAAATCATCTTTATAACTTGGGGAAATTTTATCTGCACTGACAGCACCAGATAAAAATTCTTCACCAATTTGTTTATTGTTCCATGGCCCTGGTACTATAATGTCTGCCTTGACACCCTCTTTTTGAGGTGTTTTTCCCGAAACAGTGTAATATTTGCCCACGGTCACTTTAAAATACGAAGCACTTTGATTATCGGTAACGGTTTGTGTCTGTATTGTCCCTTTTCCATAGGTATGTTCATCTCCCACAACGATTGCAACACCGTAATCTTGAAGTGCTTGTGCAACGATTTCTGCGGCTGAGGCTGTCGCTTTAGAGGTCAAAATAACCAATGGTCCATTATAAACTCTTCTTCCATCGACATCCCGATAAATTTTTTCATTTCCATCAGAGTATTTAGATATGACTACAACTCCATTTGTAATGAAGAGTCCCGCAACTTTTACAGCTTGGGATAAAAATCCTCCGCTATTATCTCTTAAATCAAGTATCAAACCCTTGAGATTTCCTTTCTCTTGAAGTTTTTGAATAGCATTACGGACATCCTTCTCACTAGTAATTTCATCGCCTTGATAAAATGAGTGCAATTTAACGGTACCTATTATTCCATTTCCAAAATTTTCATAACTGACATCGACACGATCATTATTAATGACAATGACTTCTCGTTTAAGAATAACTGGGATCTGTGTGCTCTCTTCGGAACTCGCATTTTTTCGTTGAAAAACAAGCTTAACTTCCATGTTAGTAGGATTATGAAGAATTTCCATCACTTTATCGAAAGATAAATCGGTCATTGGTTTTTGGTCGACCTTAATTAAAATATCGCCAATTTTTATAAGACCATTTTTTGCTGCTGGACCACCTTCAAGCAAATGAGTGATAGTTGGTCCTTGTGGGGTGTCTTTTAAAACGATGCCTAAGCCTTCGAATTCCTTTTGTAACAGTACTCTAAGATCATATGCTTCATTATTTTGATAAAACGATGTGTGAGCATCAAGACTGCTTGCTAGGGCTTTTAAAACATGAATAGCAAATAAATTTTCTTGCTCTGCAGCTGGAAGAGGTTGACCTTTTTCATCGACATAAAGATATTGGCTTTCGAATTCTCTTAACTGTGTTTCATATGCTTGTATCGTTTCTTCTTTTCTTTGTGCGATAAGTGCATCGCTATAGTGTTGACGTTGCGATTCAATGAATTCTTCTAGATTTTCTAGGATATGATTTTTTAATTCAGATGTGTTTTTTGCAAATAGCTCCTTTTCTTTTTTTGCAACAGGAGGATTTTCTTTTAGTGCATTTATTTGAAATAGATTATTTCTGGCATCATCTTCAATCCCTCTACGTAGGCGGCGGGAGCGTTCAATAGATTCTTGAATGACTTTGTTAAGCGCATGAAAAAATGCGAAATTGCTTTTTTTGTATTCTTCAATGAGGTCATTCAACTGTTGGTCGGTCATATTGGCATATGGCTTCACTTCGCTTTCTAGCAAATAAATGCGATGAGGATCGAATTGATTGATGTAAATAATGAGAGCGTTATTTAGAACTTTGGCAGAGAACTCTTTTTTACCCAGATGCTGCTCTAAGATTTGTTTCATGATTTTGCTGACATCACTTTCCTTGAGCATATCTTGCTCATGAGAGTAAATTCCACAGGTCATTGTCAGTGCAATAATAAATAGAAGGGATCTTAGTGTCTTCATGATATCTCCAGTCTGTAAAAGACTCTCAAAATAGTCATTGTTTATTAAAACGACAACCTTTTTTCGCATTACTGAGAAAATTTTATTTTTACGTGCCCGGGCCGTCCTTTACGTGCCCTTGCCCGTGCCCGTGCCCGATGTCGTTTTAACGTGTAATACACCATTCTTTTGTATTAACGGGGAAAAAAAGACATCGGGCAAGGGCACGGGCAAGGGCCACGGGCACGTAAAGGACGGGGCAACGGGAAAGAAGGGAAAAAAAAAGCCATAACAGCAAGACTGTTATGGCTTTTATTAATCGAAATAATTTCGAATATCTTAATCACTAGCTTTAGTGTTTTTCTCAGCAATTGCTTGATTCATGTTTTGTTGTAATAAAAGACCCTGAGATTTTTGTTCCAAGTCTTTTAAATACACACAATCTTCTGGAACCAAACCAGTAGAAGTTTTTTTACCAGCAGGATCACGATTGATAGTTCTTGTTCTAAGTTGACGGATGATATTCAAACATTCTAATGGAGTTAATGATTTATTATCTAAACCAGACATGAGATTTTGATATAATACTTGAACATCTCTTTTTGGTATTTTCTGATTTTTCCTAGCATCTAGATTAAAGGTTAAACGGATTCTTTTAGGTCCAACCTTAACAAATACCTCGCCAGCAGTCCAAGACTGTCTACCACGAATTTTACCAAAAAATCCTGTAGACCATGGATAAAATTTTGTTTCCACTTCGGCCATATTGGCACATTCTTCTTGAGATGCATAGTAATTATGAGCTGTCGCAGTATTATAAATAGATTTAGCTGCTAATCCTGCAAGAACTCCTGGAGCAGCTGCCATAGCGCCCATTGCTGCAGCACCAATTACAGCACCAGCTCCACCGCAAAGAGCAACTTCACCTAAAGTATAACCTACATTTTTTTGCGCTTCATTTAAATCGTGGGTCACATCAATGAGAAGTCCGCGAGCTTGGTCTGTTCTTTTAAGAACTTGGCCAACATGTGAGGAAGCTTCTTGCATATTTGTATTATACACAGCTTCTTTTCTTTGATTTTCTTGATTCATTTCTGTTATTTCAGCGATTCGCTTAATACTATTTTGAGACATCTCTAAAGCTTTGGCAGATTCAGCAGCAGCCTCTTCTTTTTTCATGATGGCTTTATTTAATAAAGTAAATGCAAAACTAAAGTGCTTTTCACTTTCATCTAAAGAGTCTTGGGCTTCTTTATTTTCCTCATAAATTTCACGGGTAAGTTCAATAAAATTGTCTAGGCGTGTTTTTATGTTACCTTTTTTATTGTTAGCAGCCTCAAACAACTTTTCAAAACGTCTTTGGCTTCTTTTAAGTGTTTTTGAAGCATCGTTTCTATTTCGTTTGCTATCTTTAAATAAGGCTAACGCATCTTTAAAGAAGACGTCTGCATCATCATAAGCTTGCGCGGCTATTAATTTTTGTGCGTTGACGTTGATGTCGCTAGTTGTAGCAATTTTGTGAACGGCTTTTAATTTTGTGCTTAAATCTTTTACATGTTCCTTAATAACTTCAAGATTTTTTTCTACGATATGTAATGATTCAATATTTTGACCTTCGAGAATTTGTACCATTTCCACGCCGGCTTTCGCATCTTTTATTAAATCAACAGCGCTTGAAGCACCGCCTGAACCAAGAGACTTTGTTAAATTAACAACACCTGCACCTGTAAGAACTGTACCGGTAATTAGATTTCCGGCTGCAAAATGTCCTAATCCACTAAAAATCGTTGTTGCGCTGCAAATCCAGCTAGCACCATTGTCAGCAGCTTGTTTCATTAATATAGATACTTGAACTAATGTCTCAAGCCTACTTAATACGATGTTGCTACCTTTTTTAACTTTAGTAACTTCTTGCGTAGAAGAGGTCAAGGATAGGTTTTTTTTACCGATGAGATCCTGATATTTTGGTCCGATTGAATTATTTAATGAAATCATGAAATTATACCTTTTATGTTTATACTTATTTTTTTATACAATTGTTCTTTTATGAATTCTAACAATTGAATAGATTATATAGCAACATTAAAAAAGAAGTGTTTCAAATGATTAATAAATATTTTTTTAAATAGCACTGTATATCTTGTTTTTATATTAACCAACTCTTTACGCAAAATTAACAAAGTTCTATATATTTTCCCATTAGATTTTTTGTTCATAACCTCGCTTTTATTTGATCGTGATTGTTCATAACTTCACTTCCTTTAGCGAAACATTGTTCATAACTTCATTGATCCTTTTGCGCATCATTGTTTATAACTTCACAATTTGTCTCAATTTTCTAAAAAAGGTTCTGACTTATGAACAATGAAATTTTATAAATATTCTACAGTTCTTAATAGCTTTAGAATTCTCAATATTGTAAATTATCCACAAAACGAGCAAAAAACAGCTTTTTTAGTCGCAAGGCATTGATAAGTAATGCTTATCGATTAAATCGCTGAAAAATCTATAGAGTAATGTGGAAATAAGTAAAATGTTTCAAAAGCAAGATACATTCGCTTTAAAAAATTTCGAAGGGCCCATTGATTTCTTGGTTTACCTAATCCAGAGAGAGGAAATCAATATATATGATGTGTCCCTTAATGAACTAACAAAGCAATTCCTAGTGAAAATTAAGGAATGGCAAGACAAACAAATTGAAACCGGAGCTGAATTCATTGGAACAGCGGCATATTTAGTGTGGTTAAAGAGTAAAACTTTATTACCTAATTATGATGAAGGGGAAGAGGCGTTATTGTTAGAAGAAGAGGATGATCCAAACTTTGAAATTATCCATCATTTGTTAGATTATTGTCGTTTTAAACAAGCAGCTAAAGAATTAACGACAAGACAAGAACAACAAAGCGCCTGTTTTTTTAGAGGTTCAAACGATAATCCCGAATGGAAGAAACCTCTAGGGATCGATCATATTTCTCTCGATGAATTATCTGTGTTATTTAAAGATATGATGGGAAAAGCTTCGTTAGCGAGACCCATAATCCAAGAAGAAAATTGGCGCGTAGGTGATAAAATTCGTTCCATACGTCAACTTATATCTGAACAAAATCAATTTAATATAAACACTCTGTTTTTGCCAAATCGTTCTCGTGTTGAATGGATTGTTATATTTCTTGCTTTATTAGAATTAATGAAAATAGGTGATATTGGAATTGGTCGAGAATCTAGTAGTCAATCAATAATAGTTTTTTCAAAAAATGAGAGGCCGGTATAACATGTCAAAAGATCTTAATTTTTTTAATAATGATATTGAAACACTAAATCTTGAAGAAATTGTACAAAAGTTTGATGATTTAAATGAAACTAATGAAGATCTTGCAAAAATTGATGTTCATTTGATTCAACATGTTAAAAGAGTGATTGAAGCGTTATTATTTGCTAGCAACGATCCAATACCGCTGCTAAAAATTCGAGAGATAACAGAGACAATTGCTCCATTAAAACCTCGGAAGCTTCGACAAATAATCGAAGAGCTTCAACAGGAATATCTTACGCAAAAAAGAGCTTTTAAATTAGAAGAAATTGCTCAGGGATATGTTCTTCGTACCCACGAAGAATACGCTCCTTATATAGAGCTTCATTATCGCCAAAGGCGAGGAGAGAAACTTTCCTATGCCGCAACAGAAGTTCTCGCTATTATTGCATATCGTCAACCTATTACTCGTCCTCAGATCGATGCTATTAGAGGCGTCGATTCATCAGGTACAGTGGCACAGTTATTAGAAAGAAATCTAATTGAACCTGTTGGTAAGTTAGAAGCCCCTGGACGTCCAATGTTATACGCAACAACAAAAGAGTTTTTAAAACATTTTGGTTTAAAAGATATTACTGAATTAAAAAGTAAGCTTAATTAAGGTTCTTCTACTTTCCCCTACTCTTATACCTTTACTTCTACCGATGTTCATGTCTCGAATAGATTTATCTAAAAACTTCAAAAGCATTAAACACAAAGACACCAAGACACAAAGAAGTCGAAGATACCATTAACTACCACTAGTCAATAGGGTTTCTTTTAACGCACCAATGAATATTCTCTCTTTGTGTCTTTGTGTCTTTGTGTTTAATTTTCTAAACACATTCTAAGGAATCAAGTTTTGTTACCAACCATTACTTCAAACCTAACATTTATTAACTTTCAACTTCAATTGGTGAATATATAGGACTAATATGATGGTTTATTTGATGCAATTCATCTCATAATTTCTATTGGGTTGATCGATTTTAATCTTCTGATAATCAATATGATTCACCCATTTTATCAATAATTTTTCAATTTTTGGTTAATACATTTTTCGGACTTACAACCATTAAATTTCAATGAACATATTCTAATGATTTAATCCTAATTTTTAATAGTAAATTAATTTATGAACAAATTGATTTGTAATAATTATTTATTTACTTTAATTAAATTAATAATTATAATTAAAAATCTAATATGTGCTTTAATATAAAAATAGAAAAGAGGTTAATAATGTCTGTTTCTTTAAATACTTTAACTGAACCAAATGAGCTCTATCTAGCAGAATTGAAAAGTCAAGGAGGGATTTCTCTTCAGAAAGGAGGGAAGCAATGGCAGTTACAAAGTTTTGAAGGGAGAAAATTCTTAAAACTCGATCCGAAAGATAAAAGGGAAATCGTCTTATATCTGACAGCGACTCACAACTCAGATTTCAATCAAGCCTTTAGTTTGAAGAAAGAATTTACAATGTTGAACCATCTGTATCAGTTATCAACCCAATATTCAGTAAAGTTTAAGGTTGTAGGCTCATATAATGATATTCAAAGAGAAATCGATGAGGCGAGTCAGATTGGAAATGTTAAAACGGTATGGATTACAGCCCACGGTAAGCCCGATTATATGCATTTAGGTAAAAAATCGTGGATTTCAAATCGGACAGATTCCTCTATTATTAAAAGAGTTTTTGCAGGATTGACTGATCGAAAAGCTAAAATAATTCTATTGAGCTGTGAAACAGGAGCTGAAAAATTAGATGGATCTGATAATATTGCGCAAAGATTTGCCAATATAACCGGAAAAACGGTGTTGGCGCCCTCCAAAGAAATCCCGATCAGAGCCATCACGATTCAATCTTTAAATCCTTTTCATTTGAAATTTGGTTCATTAAAAAACATCGCTTTTAATCCAAAAAACGCAACGTTTTCAAAAATTGGCAAAGTTGCTAATAGCGCATTTAATAGTGTGGTAGATTTTTTTAAAAAGTTATTAGCTAAGTTTGTGATCTAATACTATCCCTAACCCGTGCCCTTGCCCGTGACCGTGCCCGTGCCCGATGTCCCTTAGTACCAGAGAATACTAGCTTTATACACGTAAAACAACAACGGGCACGGGCAAGGGCACGGGCAAGGGCACGGGTTAGGGGAACGGATAAAACACTTCTATTAACTTGAACTTAATTCCCCCTTTCCGTATATTGATTGGATATCTTCTTTTCGAAAGAATTGAAAAGAAGGGAAAAATGCTAAACTTTATATAGGAGAAGGCAAAGATGCCGACTATTAATCAGCTTGTTCGCGATCCGCGCGTTCCAAAAAAACGACGCAATAAATCGCCAGCACTTCAAAGGTGTCCACAGCGCCGTGGAGTATGCTTGCAAGTAAAGACTAAAACACCAAAGAAGCCAAACTCAGCCTTACGTAAAGTAGCTTGGGTGCGTCTTTCTACAGGTCAAGAAGTCATTGCTTACATTGGCGGTGAAGGACACAATCTACAAGAACACAGCATCGTGCTTGTTCGTGGTGGACGTGTAAAAGACTTACCTGGTGTACGCTACCATATCGTACGTGGTGCATTAGACTGTGCGGCCGTTAAAGACCGTAAACAAAGTAGATCAAAGTATGGGGCAAAACGCCCTAAGTAACACTAGGATATTCCATCGAATGAATATCCTGGTTCGCGATTTGCGTTTTTTTTAAGTATAAAACGCCAATCACGCACAGGTGTGGAGGGAGAAATCCCAATTTCCAGGTGAATGATGGAGATCTTCTTATTTTTTTAGATTAACGCTCATTATTGAGGAATCATGTCAAGAAGACGTCGTGCAGAAAAGAGGGTAACAGAACCCGATCCCCTATACGGGAGTACAGTTTTAGCGAAATTCATTAATAAAGTAATGGAGATGGGCAAAAAATCGACAGCCCGTCGCATTGTTTATAATGCTATGGACAAATTTGCTAAGAAAATAAAAGCGGAAAATCCGCTCGAAGCCTTTGAACAGGCTTTAGAAAATGCAAAACCAGCACTTGAAGTGAAATCTCGCCGTATCGGTGGAGCCACTTATCAAGTACCAATTGAAATTCCTCCTAATCGCCGTGCCTCTATGGCTATGCGTTGGATTATTGGACATTCTCGTGCAAAACCAGGCCGCTCTATGGAAGATGCCTTGTCAGCAGAATTAGCAGATTGCTTTAATAATCAGGGAACAACCATTAAGAAGAAAGATGATACGCACCGTATGGCTGAAGCTAATAAAGCTTACGCACACTATAAGTGGTAAAGGAGATAATCAGCCATGCCTAGACCAGAAAAAGAAAGTCTAAAGAATGTTCGTAATATTGGTATCATGGCCCACATTGATGCCGGTAAGACGACAACGACGGAGCGTATCCTGTATTATTCAGGACACACACATAAAATCGGTGAAGTTCATGACGGTACCGCCACAATGGACTGGATGCCTCAAGAACAAGAACGTGGTATCACAATCACTTCCGCTGCGACTACAGTGTTCTGGAAAGGAATTAAGATTAACATCATTGATACCCCAGGTCACGTTGACTTTACAATCGAAGTAGAACGTTCGTTACGCGTTCTCGATGGTTCTGTCGCATTATTCTGCTCGGTATCTGGTGTGGAACCACAATCCGAAACAGTATGGCGCCAAGCTGATAAATACGGTGTACCTCGTATTGCATTTGTCAATAAGATGGACCGTATGGGAGCCGATTTCTTTGATGCTGTTAAAACAATGCGTGAAAAGCTCCATGCTAATGCGATTCCTGTTCAGTGCCCAATTGGTGCTGAAGCAGACTTCAAAGGCATGGTCGACTTAGTCAAGATGAAAGCTTATGTATTCCATGATGAACAACTCGGTACAGAATGGGATGTTATAGAAATTCCTGCAGACTTACTCGAAAAATGCAAAGAAATGCGTGCTGAATTGCTCGAAGAGCTTGCAACGATTGACGAAGAAAATGAATCGTTTATGCAAAAAGTGTTAGAGAATCCAGAATCGTTAACTGAAGATGAAATTAATGCTGCGATCCGTAAAGGTGTTTGCAGTAATAAGTTCAACCCAGTACTTTGTGGATCTGCCTTTAAAAATAAAGGTGTTCAACAATTGTTGGATGCGGTTATTGCATGGATGCCTTCACCTTTGGATCGTGGTAGCGTAAAGGCTCATGATATTGATACAGGTGAAGAAATTCTCATCGTTCCAGCTGATGATCAGCCACTCGCAGCATTAGCGTTTAAAATTATGACAGACCCTTATGTGGGTCGTTTGACATATGTGCGTATCTATAGCGGTACATTGACAAAAGGTTCAACACTTCTTAATACAACTAAAGATGTGGAAGAAAGAGTCTCTCGTCTGCTCGAGATGCACGCAAATAAACGTGAAGAGAAAGAAGAATTCCATACAGGTGACATTGCTGCTTGTATCGGATTGAAGAGAGCAACAACAGGTGACACTCTTTGTTCGCCTAAGAAGCCTATTATTTTGGAAAAGATGGAGTTTCCTGAACCTGTTATTTCGATGGCTATCGAACCTAAGTCGAAAGCCGACCGTGAAAAACTTGCGATGGCACTTCAAGCTCTTTCTACCGAAGACCCTACTTTCCGCGTTTACACAAACGAGGAAACCGGCCAGACAATTATTGCCGGTATGGGAGAACTTCACCTTGAAATCTTGCACGATCGTATGAAGCGCGAATTTGGCGTCGAAGCGAACGTTGGTAGACCTCAAGTATCTTATAAAGAAACAATCACAATGCCAGCAGGAAGCCAGACAAAGTTTGTCAAACAATCCGGTGGTCGTGGTCAATATGCCCACGTCGAGCTTGAAATCGAGCCTAATGAAAAAGGAAAAGGTAATGAAGTCGTCAGCAAGATTGTTGGTGGTGTCATTCCAAGAGAATATATTCCTGCGATCATTAAGGGTATCGAAGAAGGCCTCACAACAGGTGTTTTGGCAGGCTACGGTCTTGTCGACATGAAAGTGGCGATTGTATTCGGATCTTACCATGAGGTTGACTCGAATGAAATGGCGTTTAAGATTTGCGGTTCGATGGCTTTGAAAGAAGCAGCGCGCAAAGCGAAGCCAATCATCCTAGAACCTATCATGAAGGTGGATGTGACCTCTCCTGAAGCCAATATGGGCGATATCATTGGAGATCTCAACCGTCGACGTGGTCAAATCATGGGACAAGAAAACCACAAAGGGGCTGTCATTATACATGCCGAAGTTCCTTTGAGTGAGATGTTCGGATATTCGACACTACTGCGATCGCTCTCGTCAGGGCGCGCTACTTATGTCATGGAACCAAGCCACTTTGAGCGTGTTCCAGCTAAGATTCAAGAAGAAATTATTAAGAAATAGGGTATTATGGCAAAACAAGAAAAACAGCCGAAGTCAGTTAAGCAAAGAATTCGTATAAGGCTGAAAGCTTACGATCAGCGCTTGCTAGATCGTTCTACAGCCGATATCGTGGAAACAGCTAAGCGCACTGGCGCCGCTATCGCAGGACCAATACCACTTCCTACAAGTTGTGAGAAGTATACAGTTCTGAGATCTCCAAACATCGACCGTAAGTCGCGCGAACAATTTGAAATCCGCACTCACCGTCGTTTGATCGATATCTTGAATCCTACAAGCAAAACAATTGATGCTTTAAAAACTCTCACACTGCCAGCCGGTGTAGATATTAAAATTAAAGCCGCTTAATTGAATTGACTATCGATTTTAATTCCTAGAGGTCACCTTCTTAAGGTGACCTCTTTTTTTTAGACTTTTCCCTTTCCCTTCCCATACCTCTGCCCGTGCCCAACGTTGTCCTTTTTACGTGCCCGTGCCCGTGCCCATGCCCGTGCCCGATTTGCTAAAAAGTTGAGTACATAAAAAGAATAGGGATCGGGATTTATCGATAAATCGGCTCAAAAAGGATCATTTTTTTCAAGCAAAGCTAATTAAGCAAGAAGTTTATTGAAATAAATCGAACAATTTTTATATTATTGTTATTATTTTTCCTATTTATGGCTATTTGTTTTTTAATTTTATTAATTATTGGAGTTAATTATGAATGTTGGAGTTGGAGCAGGCGCAGCCTCATTAAAACAGAGTGAAGTAGTTGAAGAAGGGAAAAGAGAAGAAAGTAAAGGGACAAAAGGCTGGATAAAAATACCTGATGGATTGCGTAAAATACATATTCTTCAAGCGTTGTATTTTCCTTTATATCTAGATTATATGAATAATGTTGAAATGAGCTTGACTACGATACGCTACCAGCTGAAGCATAAAAAACTTCCGCGTGATAAGAGTGCTGAATTTATTCCTGATCCACAAAACAAAGTTGTCTTTGTTGCAGCTGAATATAGGATTAACGAACTTTTTAAGCAAAAATTTATTGGAGCTTATGAAGAATATACATTTAATATCGATACTACCAAATTACAAAGTGAAGGGTTACTAGGTATTGAAGGATATGATAAACTATATGGAGATGGTAAAGCTGAAGAAGCTATTAGAGCACAAGTTGAAACTATGAAAAGTTTCAAAGAAGAAAATCCTGATTTAGAATTGTAAATGTGGAAAATTGTTTTGTTTATGCGCATAGTCGTAAAATAAATTAGGCGATATCATAGAATAAAGCCCAATGATGTCAAAATAAGAAATAAAGTGAGAATCGCCTTGTTTTTATTACAGATCTTTATCCTCAATTTTTTCTAAAGAAAGCACTCTTTGTTAGGCCTGAAGGGCCGGCATGAAATAGCCCAGGTCGCAGCA
>JACDES010000173.1 GCA_013816265.1 Parachlamydiaceae bacterium
CGTATAACCTTACGGTTATCCGCGCATGACTCGTAGCCACTGTGATTTTGCTTTAACCTTCAGTGTGCGGCTCTCTCATCCGCGATTCTTAGCCGATTTTAATCGGCGCTTTCCGAAAGTCCTCTTTAGCTTTGTTATGAAGCGCCATATTTATCAACATGTCTACAATTGACGCTAACGTTTTGAGTGCGAAAGCCCTCTTTCGCTTTCATTTTCACAACAATCTATACAAGCTGTATTTAAAAATAATTTTCAATTCTAAACCTGGATAAAAATAGGTTCGCTTATCTCATCATTATCAGTGATTGCAATGACTTTATATGTGTACTGCTTTTCTGGCACTCTATTATGATCGTTAAACTCGAGAATGGCTATTGCTGGTACATCAGCAATAAATTCATCATCACGATATATACTATATACCACAACACTAGCATCAAGACTTGCTTTCCAAGTAATATGATTTATATAATCTTTTTGAGTTAAAAAATCGTTACTAATAACCTTCCCCCTAAGATCTCTTGGAGGTGCAATCTTAACTTTATTTGAAATTGATACTGGACTTAAAACCATGTCTAAAATTTCGGTAGCAATTTTAATTCTAGGTGGTTTTGCTGGAGCAAATGAATTCGCTCCTTTAATATCATCAACATAGAGAATTGTTGGTGGACCAGAGTCACCCGCTCGATCAAAGCTATATATTTTTTTTCCGCTAGAATCAACAGTAGTTGTGTAAAAATCATTCTTGAGTGAAGTAATTTTACTTTCAGTGTTGTTTTGAGTGTTTATCACCTCAATATTCGATCCCCCTACTGATGCATAAATAGTTTTTCTATTTGGACTTAACGAAAAGGTAAAAAGAAAAGAATTCGTAAGCTTGTCAATAAATTTGTTATTCAAAGGATTAATAATAGTTAACATGTTTTTTGATTTTTTTTGGTCAAAATTTGAATAATAGATCTTCTCATCATTAACAGCTATAATAGCGCCAGGAACACGATTTTTTAATTCTATTGGCTTAACATTAAAATTAATTTCCCCGCTTTGAACATCATAAACATCAATAAAAACATTACTGTTCAGACCTATGTTCTGATTATATGCGATATAAACTTTTTCCCCATTTGGTGTGATCGTAATTCCATTTAAATCAATATCATTATTAAAGCCACTTGCAATTTCCAAGGATTTAATAAGCTCTCCTGAGATAGCATCCATAACCAAAAAATTTATTCCTACCCTAACACTTTTATTAAAATGTATATTACTAATGTAAACAAATTTACCATCGGGTGATACAACCATTTTATGACCTAGTCCTGGTAATAAAGTTGGTGTAGCGATACGCTCTCTTTTTTCAGTATCAAATATATAGAATTTATCTGATATCGCAGAGAATGGGATAGAGTTTGTGACAAAAAGTTTAGCTCCATCAGGACTAATCGCCAACACCCTTGGTGAATTTATACGAAATGGAGCTCCAACGAATTGGTTTTGAACTGTATCGTAAGTCTTTATTTCATCTTGAGTGGTAATATAAATCTTGTTAAATCTTGATTCGGCAGAAAGAAATGAACACCAGCACAAACAAAAGGTCATTAATAGGTTTGAAAATTTCATAAATTTTTCCCATGTGAAAATTAAAATATTAATGTATTTGTAAGTAATATTTTCATTAATGGCAATCTTTTAAAATATATGTATGGATAAGATGCGTTATAAGTAATATTTGATCTAGGGAATGTACTTCCGAATTCATCCTGAGGTAGATGTATTTAAATTGTCTTTATATGATTTGAAAAATATTTTTCAATTCTGTGCCTCGATATAAAAACTTCGATAATTGAGTTGGCAATGGTGTTGATAACATTGGCCAAGAAGGTCTTCGGTAAAGATTTGTCCATACAGTCCATATCGTCCATACAGTCCATATATTTGGACAATATGGACGAGATGGACAAAAACGTACAAAAAATGCAATGAATCCCAAAGTTAATATTCTTTAAATATCTATCTACGACCTATCTAACATCGAGAAACAATCTAAAAACTTGCTTTGTTCATAGACTCTCATCATTTTATCATCTTGCATATGCTTAGGAACATTTTTTAGAGCATAGTGCGATTTCTTTAGAGCTTCAAGAGCTATTTCTCGATATCTCTCGATATTTTTTGGAACATACTCAAGAGCATAACCACTGTATTTCACTGCGCTCATCGCAATATCAAAATCATTTTTTAAATCATCAGTAGCGTAAAAAAGCATATAACTAGACCTATTTACTGCTTCCAATATTACTTTTTTATTTCCTTTCATCAAAGAAGTTGCAAAAACCTTCCCTTCTATGGATTTTGCACTTCTAAGAGCTGCTATAACGTACTCTTCTTTAGTATGAAAAGAGCTATCAGCAAATTTTAATGCATCACCATTATTTCTTATTGCCGCCATACATATCTGTGGATCCTTTTTCAATTCAGCGCTAACGTGCTCCAGTTCTAATCCATCTTTACTGACAACCTTTAAAATAACATTAAAATTATTTGTCAATTCTTTGCTTGCCCAAAATAGCCCTCCCCTTTTGTGAGTTAAAGCAGCAAAGAGAACCTCTTCATCATTTTTCAATGCATCAGAGGCATAAAAGAAAGCTTTTCCATCATTTTTGACCGCAATAAGTACTAGTTCCTTATTATTTTTGATGTTATCAGAGGCAATACCCAACAGAGAACCATCTCTCGAGAACGCCTGCTTAGCAATTTCATGATTATTTTTTAATTCTTTGGATATGTTAACATAATTTCCTGGATTCTTTTTAACTGCTTCTAAAGCAATTTGAACATTATTTCGTAATTCTTCATTTAAATATTTTATTGCATCAGAATGATTTTTTACTGCTAATAAAGCTATTTCCGGTTCATTTAAAATACTACGAGGAATTATGTCATCAGCAGTAGTATTCCCTAGATTAAATTGTCCGCTGGATATTGCTGTCTTAATAAATTCTCTATCTTCAGGAAAAAGGAAGGAAGCTTTATATAATGACTCACCATTTTGTTTAACGGCTTTTAGACAAATGTGTCTTAAATTAATCATATTTTCTGAAACCCATTCAATAGCCATGCCATTGTTTTCAAGGGCTTTTGAAACTATTTCTTCGTCATCTTCTAAATTTAAATATTCACCAATCCATTGAAGTGCTAATCCATTTTGCCTAACAGCAGCCAGAGTGATCTCCCGAAGCCTTTCAACATCCTCACCTATATATTCATAAGCCAATCCATTCTGAGATACTGCAGCTAGTCGGATTTCATATCTATCGTCTTCATTTAATGTATTGTTAGTTTGTAAATTTTTCTCTATCTCTTTCAACAACATCCCGTCTAATTTAACGGCTTCCAGAATTATTTTTTTCTTCAATTTCAATTCTTCTGAGAAATGTAAATAAACTCTAGGGCACAAAGATAGGGCTGTAAGAATAACCTCTTCATCATTCCGAAAATATTCTATATATTTAAATAAATGATCATCGGAAAGACTATTTTTAAAACGAACGCTAATCATCATTAAAAGAAAATCTTTATTTTTTTTTAGATTTTCATTGGATAGAAAAGTTCTTTCAAAGGCCTTAAACATTACATCTATAATTCTTTTTTTCTTTGTGTCGAAATCGACATCAACCCTCTTAATATAATGTCCATTTAATAATGTATTCCGAAAAAGAGCAGGCTCCCAAGACCCTTGCAGCTCAACTTCTAATATTCCTGTAATTTTATTAATATATTCGATAAGGGGCTCAATTTCGTTACTTACTAATTTTTGATAAAAAAGACATATAGGCTTTGCAGTGTTTAGAAAAGCGATTTTATCTCTAGGACTTAAAAAACTTGAGATGATTTTTAAGGGATCTCCAACCACAATAATTGATGGAATAACTTTATTATGAACAACATTAGCTTTATGATTGATGTCATCCAAAAGTGTTTCAGTGTTAGGCCCGGGATTGCTCTCAGCCAAATGAGGTTCAACAAGGCTCTCTGCATTATTTTGCATTATGAAATCGGATTTTGTATTTTTATAATACAGATGCTGGTTTAACCAAACTCGATTCCAGGAAATAGCAGAAAGCGATCTAGTTTCTTTCCAAGAACCGAATGTAAATACAGTAAGAATAGAATAGAAAATTAATTTGCATAACTCTTTCACCCTTTCTTGCCTACAAAGTTGAATAGCTATTTCCTTTCGATGCACATTTGTAGGAATATTTGGAGTTATATTTGGAGTTATGGAATCTATTTTTCTAATTCCAGTTTCATTATTTACAGTGTTCATAGTACCTTTTTTATTAAATTAAATTGCTTTATTAATTTTCTATTACATCTCTTTGGAGTGCGTGTCGCTTGAGGCTAAGAAAAAATTGATTTAAATCTAGAATTCACTTCGTTAGCTCGGTAGAGCGTCTGTTCAAAGCCCGGA
>JACDES010000174.1 GCA_013816265.1 Parachlamydiaceae bacterium
GGCATGAAATAGCCCAGGTCGCAGCGAAGCGGAGGCCTGGGCTATTTCATGCCGGCCCTTCAGGCCTAACGCAGTGAATCTTTCTTAAAATAAATGTAGTTATAGAATTGGAAACCGTAACAGTAAAAGAAATTTGGCGATTATGCTATTTATTCTTATTTTAACAGTATTGGGTTATGGCCTGATAGCCCAAAGTAAGTGGAGCGCAACCCTGGGCTATCAGGCCGTAACCCATCCGGGGGTATAGCGAAATACAAACATGATATTGAACTGATAACGTCGTTTGTGTGATGAACCTAAAAAGAACCCTCTGTGACGACTATTCTTTAGTCTGAACCTTGAGAGACTGTTCGGCATTGTAAAGGGCTACTTTTAGAAATGGTGCAAGCTGTTCTTTTGGAAAAATATCATCCTTTGATTTTTTTATTTCTCCAATAGTCGATTCCAAGTAATGCTCTCCGGCTACTTCTTTCCCATCCACTTCCTGGATATTTCTCCAGAAGTTTCTGGCATAATTTGGATATAATTTTAAAAATTTTTCTATTTGTGAATAAGTGGGAGAGACGGCATTAATTGCATCCCCTTCTTTATAATAATTTTTCCAACCTAAAAATGCTTGACGTACTATTGTTGGACAGACTGCTTCTGTTAAAAATTGTAAATCTTCAACTTTTTCATAACTTCGATCATCAATCAATTTAATATATTCCTTAGAGGCTCCAGGCCAGTACTTAGGCTGCCATTCTTCAACTTTATTTAAAAATTCAGAAAACTCTGCCGGGGTAATAGGAAGGTTAAATGTATATGATGAAATTAAGCGCTTCCATGTGTGATAGAGAAATAAAATCTCTGGTGGAGCTATCACATAGTCTTCTGTAGATTTAAGATCGAGTGTCTGCTTATTGGCATATTGAAAACCAGGTAAATAGCTACTTTTGTTTTTTGCAAAGTAGCGCATAAATCCTGGATATTGCCATAAAAAAACTGAAAGCTCACGATTTGTGACTTCAAGAAAAGGTCGGGATTGAATTTCTGTTCTTGCGACTCCTTGAAACCAGCCAGCCATTCCCCAAAGGACCGCAATGAACATTGTTAACAGTGTCACCCAAAGCCACAATGGGAAGGGTCCAGTGCTAGGAGGTTGCCGAGGGCTCTCTTGAATGAAATCTTTTTCGGATAAAGGTTTTGAAATTTTCTTTTCTAAAACATCTTTATCCGAAAATCCTGGGGCATTATCAAATTCGTTGTTAGTATCCGTACGATCCTCTTATGCTTAAATATCTATCAGGAAACTTACTAAACTGACCTTCTAAACAATATCCATCATGATATTCTAAGAAAACGCGGAATTTTCGTCGTAATCCAGAAAACTTACCCCACTCGTATCCTAAAACATATGTGGAATCCACATGGTTTTTGAACGATTTATTGTATCTGAAATCCATTCCTAAGAATGGCTCCCCGTAGAGGCGATTACAGTAATCTCTATAACCCAATTGATACATACGTAACTCTAAACCTGCTTCAAGATATATTGGACCAACTCTAAATGAGTCATCTTGACATGCAATATAACCTATACCAGCATAGAGGCGTATTTCACGTGTAAATTGATTAGAGAAAAATAAATCGAACGCTTCAATACTTGGGTTCTTTCTATGGAAATGATGATGAGTTAATAAAAACTCGTCTCCGATATGTGTAGATATATGATATCCTCTAAAACGGATTGCCCAGTTTTCAAACATATACGTAATTGGAAAACCTACATAATAGTCGGCATCAATCAAAGGTGAAGAATCGTGAAGAGGGTCAAAAATAGCCCAAAGAGCGCCTTCGATTTCAAATTGCAAATCCCCTCTGAAATACCAAATATCACACCAACGGTAGATAGGAAATGTATCGCCATAGGACACATCGATTAGATTTTTTCCTAATACTCTATCGTTAAAGCGCCAGCCTACAGAAAAAGTTACAGGGTGTGGATCTGCTAGGAATGGTCGAAATGCTGGAGGACCCTCTGGCAACCAAATTCCTCTTAAGCCGCATCTTCTAGCAAATTCACAATCAGTTTCAGGAGCGACTGCGTACCAGCAACTATCTTCATATATTGCAGGATCTAATTGGCTCGCTTCGTAGATTGCTTCATCCTCAGCATAATGATCGCACGCATCATCATATTCATTGGAGTAACCGTTTATTGAGATGGCACTAAGTAAGCCAGTCACTAATAAAATCAAAGGTTTTTTGAAATATCTCATCATATATATGTACTCGTCTTAACTTATATTTTATGGGGTGTTGAAATTCATTTTAAAAAAAATATCCTAATCGATAACAAATTTTAGTGATCTGTGCAAGAAACTTTTTTTTATACCAAAGTGTATAACACCGGCGTCCTAAAAATATATATATCTTTTTTTTTAAACTTAGGATAGAAAAGTTTTATTTCACAAGGAGAAGAAATAATGAATCCGTCAGATAATGGTTACGATAATAGAGGAAGTCCAGGAAGAGGATGGAACATCCGTTTAATAGGTGCATTGATTATTGTCCTATTGGGATTTATCATGTACATGTCGAACACTCAAGAAAATCCTGTAACAGGGGCAAAACAGCACGTCAGTTTAACGCCCGATCAAGAAATTAAATTAGGCCTTCAGGCAGCACCAGGAATGGCTAGCCAGATGGGCGGTGAGGTATCATCTTCCGATCCTCGTTACATCGAAGTTAAAAAAATGGGTAATACTATTTTAACACGGAGCAAAGCGCAAAAAGGACCGTGGAAATTTCAGTTTCATCTTTTAAATGATGAGAAAACAATCAACGCTTTCGCATTACCAGGTGGACAGGTTTTTATTACAGCCGGCTTATATGAAAAATTACAAACTGAAGCTCAATTAGCTGGGGTTCTTGCCCATGAAATGGGACATGTAATTCAACGACACTCTGCACAACAAATGGCAAAGAGTCAATTGGGGCAAATGCTAATTGTAGCAACCCAAGTTGGCACAAGTGATGATCGAGGAAATAGCGCAGCCATGCTTGCTAGCGTTGTCAACCAGATGATGCAGCTTCGATATAGCCGCAAAGACGAACTTGAAGCAGATCAATGGGGTCTTATCCTAATGACAGAAGCCGGATATGACCCAAAGGCAATGATTGAAGTTATGGACATATTGGAAAAATCTGCTGGAAGTGGCCATGGACCGGAGATGTTACAAACGCACCCCTATCCTGAAAATCGCAAAGCTGAAATAAAAGACTATTTAGAGAAACATCCTTCAAAGGGAAATTTGAATGAGGGTGCTCTACTTCGTGGGTCTAAAACATAAATTTTGACCTCGTTGATTTATCTTAAGCACGAAAATTTATATTTTTTCAATAAGATAAAATAATAATGTTGAAATAAAAATAATAGTTCCTGTAGCGTGAAATATGCAAATAAATAATTTTAAATTGTTTGCAAAACACAAAAAACTAAGGAGATATACATGCGTACTTTAACATTAGCATTCGCTTTTATGTTATCATTTGCAAACCTACAAGCAAATGAATTTCAAAATGTTACAAATACTTACGAAGCAGATTGTAGCTGTGATAATATTAAAACAAAGAAAGCCTTGGGTTCATTCTATGACACGCTTCTTAACCAACAAACAGTGATTAATGGAGCACCTCCAATCCTCATTTCTTTCACTCAAAGCGTGTTTCCTGCACATCATATTACATCTAATGCTTCAAGCAAAAGATTTACAGTGCAGCGCTCTGGTATTTATTTAATTAACTGGAATATGACTGTTGGTAATCCAGCAAACTTGTCTTCACGTACAATTTTAGCTTCTGTTTATGTTAACGAAACAGCTGTACCACCAGATCCAAACGTAACATTTACAGTTGCTGGTGGATTTGCTGGTTTAAGCTCTCTTACACAAGTAACAGGAAGCGTTAGCGTACTTTTAAAAGCTGGCGACAAAGTAAGCTTAAGAGCAGTATCTATAGATTTGTTCCCAACAGCACTTACAATCAACAATCGCAATTTGACAATTACACAAGTGGCCCCATAATTTAGAGCTTCTTAAGATTTGCAGAGTATTAATCTCTGCAAATCTCTTCTTCTTTTTCTAGATTCAACATTAAGTTATACCACGTTCGGGTAGCTTGTTAATTTTTTTGTGCGTGAAAGCTCCCGCGGTTAAGCGATCGTAAGTCACCCAATATTAGTAATATGGGGTGACTTACGATCGCTCAACCCCGGGGCTTTGACGCCACAAAAAATTTAACAATCTACCCGAACGTGGTATAATTAAAATTTGATTCCTTAACAAATTCATTCCTACTTCATTTTTTTAATTCCTTTGAATCCTTATACCACGCGCGGCCTAAAACTTGAATTTGGACCTGCGCCAAAGTCTCGGGATTCAACGATCGTAAATGGGTCAATATTAATAATAT